>CAJUHV010000062.1 GCA_910586445.1 uncultured Eubacterium sp. | reverse complement strand
CACCAAGTGTGAAGCACATCTCACGGAAAGCATTTTTCAAACACGCTCTAGTATTCAGTCTTTGGAAATGCCGCTGCAACCGCTTCCTTTATTCCGGCAAGACCATCCGCACAGATGACCAGAACGTCTTTTACCCCGTGGTTTTTCAGCTCATTCAATACAGACAGCCAGTATTTTGAACTTTCATTGTCACCGACGCTGATTGTCAATACCTCCTTGCGCCCTTCCGCATTGATGCCGAGAATCACATACGCTGCCGGCTTCCGGATCACGCCATTGTCACGGACGGAATAATGAACCGCATCAATGTAGGGGATGGGGTATGACTTGTTTAACGGGCGGTTCTGCCAGTCTTCGGTCTGCGGCAGTATTTTATCCGTAACGCCGGAAATAAAACCCTCGGATGTCTCAAATCCATAGATGTCCTCGATGGTTTCCGAGATCTGTCTTGTAGTCATTCCTCTGGCATACATGGAAATGATCTTCTGGTCAATATCGGAAATGTCTTTCTGGCGTTTTTTGACTACCTGTGGTTCAAAGGTCGACTTCCTGTCCCGGGGTGCCTCAATCTCCATGGAGCCATAACGGCTGTTTACGCGTTTGCGCTTGCAGCCGTTACGGTAATCATCACTGTCAGAACGTTCAGATTTTCCATAGCCGAGATGCCCGTCCATTTCTGCCTCCATCATTTCCTTGATGGTTCCGCCGAGCAGATCCTTCAAGGCATCCTGGATATCTTCGGCGGTCTGGATATCGTACTCCTCTAAGAGCTGATGGATGATGTTTCGTTTTCCCTCTGTCATTTGTACTCTGTGTACAGGTTTCTTTTCTCTTGCCATAATAAAAGGCCTCCTATAATTTTTATTTTATCATAGAAGACCTTTCTAAACACTATTTACAGAAAAAATTTCACACTCTCTGGAATCAGTACCGCACTGGCAAATCTGCTCAATGAAATAGATTACGAGAAGTATGATGTGACGGTTCTCGTCGAACCATCCAGGGACAGGGTACAGAAAGAGCTGATCATGCACTTGAATCCAAAAGCCAGAGTGATTGTACGTCCGGGAGCTATGCCAAGAACCGTATCAGAAGAAATACGCAATCATTTTTATACACAGGCAAATCCGATCCGCGGATTAAGGAAAGTAATATTTCCTAGAAAAGCATATGAGAGGGAATTCCGCAGGCTGTTTGGAGAGGCTGTATTTGACTATATCATAGACTACGAAGGATTCAGCAGTTTTTTTGCAACGATCTGCCTGATGCAGAAAAATGCAAAAACCTGCATATGGATGCACAGTGATATGTGTTCCGAATACCGCACAAGGTTTCATTGGCTGGAAAGGATTTTTGCACTGTATCCACAGTTTGATCACCTTGTTTCCAGCAGCAGACAGCTTATGGAGGTAAACAGGGACAATTTTTCAAAATATGTGCCGCCGGAGAAATTTAAGCATGCAAAAAACTGCGTGGACTTTGCCTCCGTGCACGCAGGGAGCCGGGAGGGAAAAATAATCCGAAGGCAGGATGAATATTATTACACGCTGCTTTCAGAGAGTGACTTTCTTACGAATATGAAGCTGATCCCGCTGCAGCCAGGGCGTTTTGATCTGTCAGAGGATAAAAACATGGAATTATGCGGCTGCACAGAGGCTGTAAAAAACGGCGTAATACGGTTCGTAACAGTCGGCAGGCTGTCCAATCCATTTGGGCTGATGAGACAGTGTGACTGCTTTGTGCGGCCGTCCTTATACGAAGGACAGCCGCTTGTTGTATTTGAGGCAAGGGCGCTGCATATGCCGATCATTTTATCCGATTATGCCACGATAGAAGGCTCTGTGGTAACAAAAGGACAGTATATCGTTCATAAGGAGGCAGATTCTATTTATGAGGGGCTTAGGGTGTATCTTTTGGGAAAGGTGCCTGATGACTATGTTTTTATGGATGAAGAATATAACAGGGAGGCATATGCAGAGTTTGAGCAGGCAGTTTTTGGAGAGAGCAGAATGCTTTCGCATATTGGTGAATAGGAGAATATATTATGCGTGAATTAGAATATCCGTTTGACAGTAAAATGATCCTGCGAAGGCGAAAGTATCTGCGCAGAAAACTGATGGATCAAATATGGCATACAGCCACAGTTTTTTGAATCAGAATACTTAGCAAGATAGGGGAGAGCTGGAGCGTGTTTGAAAACGGGAGCAGTCCAATGACAGTGACAGCTCCCGTTTTTCATGTCTTTGATCATATAAATGCTGCAGCGTTATGTTTACCGAACCCGAAACATCCCGATCAGCTTCTTTAAAAGCCTGGCCTGTGAACTCAGCTCCTCACTTGTAGCGGCGCTTTCCTGGGCAGTAGACGTATTTGTCTGGACTACCTGCGAAATCTGGGTAATGCGTTCCTGTACCTGTGCGATATGGTCAGCCTGTCCGCGTGAGGCTTCTGCGATGATGTTGGTAGTTTCTACAATCTCGCTGACGCCGGAAACGGCTTTTTCCAGCTGGCTGGCTGTTTCGCTGGCAATTTTAGAGCCGTGGCCGACAGCCTGTATTGTACGCTCGATCAGGTCAGAAGTCGTTTTGGAGGCTTCTGCGCTTTGTCCGGCAAGCGTACGCACCTCTTCTGCAACAACGGCAAAGCCCCTGCCTGATTCACCTGCCCTGGAGGCTTCTACGGCTGCATTCAGCGCAAGTATATTTGTCTGTGAAGCGATAGTTTCTATCGTCTTAATGATCTTTTCAATCTCGCTTGAGCAGTTATTGATCTCATGCATGGCAACGATCATTTGATGCATTTTTTGATTGCTTTCGAAGATCTGGCTGCCGACCGCATCTACCTTGCGGCTGGCCTGGCTGGCGTTGGCAGCTGTTTCTTCTACACGTTTTGAAATATCTGAGATTGATTGTTCCAGCTCTTCGACAGCTCCTGCCTGTTCTACTGCACCCTGGCTTAATGCCTGAGAGCCTGCGGCCATCTGCCTTGAGCCGTTGGATACATGCTCGGAGCTTTCGACGATCTGGGACATTGTGCTGCTTAAATTGCTCAATATGCCGTCCAGAGAGTTTTTGATCGAAGTAAAGTCACCGGTATAATCCTGCGTCGTGCCTGTTGCCAGATTTCCGTCGGAAATAGATTCTAATATGGTGGAGATTTCTCCTATGTAGCCTTTTAAGCGGCGGATCATGCGTTCGAATATCTCTGCTAACAGGCCGATTTCGTCACTTGAGCGTATTCCTGCGCTCAGGTCACTGCCGCTTTCAAGGCCTAGATTTCCCTGTTCCATGGTACGTGCCAGATCTGTGAGCTTGGAAAGCGGACGAGTCACGGTATAACGGACAAAAATAGACATCAGCACAATGCATAAAACAAGCATGGCACCGCCGCTGATAATAGAAGCCGTGACCGTGCGGTTAAGCTGCGAGTAGGCACTCTGGGTCGAAATGCCGGCAAAAATAAGGCCGTTTATCTGGCCGTTTTCATCCTTTGTCGGCACGTAGGAGCAAAGATGCTTTACTCCAAGGATTGAGGCATTGCCTATATAAGACTGACCCTTTTTCAGCACAATTTCAGCAAGCTCATCTGAGAGCTTGGTGCCTATGACGCGTTCCCCATCCTGCATGATGGTCGTATATGCGCGTTCATCGCCATGGAAAATGGTAAATTCGCAGCCGAGCTCTTCTTTTAAGTCGTCCAGCATAAGTGATTTGTCTTCTGGCCCTACATATTCGTCTAGCTCCCATGCAAGCATGTTTGTGCCGTGTACACACTGGTCCCGCAGCATATTCATGATTAGTGTGTAAAACATTGATATGCAGATGGTGACAACAACTGCAATGCTCAGAATCAGCAGGCATCCTGCCGTAAGGCTTATCTTCTGACCAAGATGCCGCATTTTTTTTGTAGAATTCTTATGATCCATATCCTCTGCCTCGAAATTATAGTTTTTTTGTCGTAAATAAATCGTATTTACAACCTGATTAATATAATAGAATGAAATAACAGAAAATGCAAGCATTTGTTTTCTATTTATATTGTATTTTTCTATTTTGTCAAAATTTTAACAGTTCTTGTATCTACAGGAAATTAGGTTTATAATGTAAATAATTATGCAGTTATCATATAATTAAATATAAAGGAGAAAGAGAATGAATGTATTAGTTATTAACTGTGGGAGTTCATCCTTAAAGTATCAGGTGATTAATTCTGAAACGGAGGACGTGCTTGCAAAGGGGCTGTGTGAGCGCATAGGCATTGACGGCAGGCTGGTTTATGAGCCTGCAGGGGGTGCAAAGGAGATTACAGAATCTGATATGCCGACGCATAAGCAGGCGATACAGAT
The DNA here is from genome assembly GCA_910586445.1 of uncultured Eubacterium sp. Classification (GTDB taxonomy): domain Bacteria; phylum Bacillota; class Clostridia; order Lachnospirales; family Lachnospiraceae; genus Eubacterium_J. The sequence continues at coordinate 18,795 of CAJUHV010000062.1, read as the reverse complement.
GGTGATTGATGCACTGGTCAATGAAAAGACGGGTGTAATCAGGAGCCTGGATGAAATCGGAGCGGTCGGACACCGCATCGTGCATGGCGGTGAGAAATTTGCAGCTTCTGCGGTCATCACAGAAGAGATGATACAGGCAGTGGAGGACTGCTCCGACCTTGCGCCGCTGCATAACCCGGCAAATCTGATCGGGGTGCGTGCATGTCAGGAATTGATGCCTGATACGCCTATGGTGGGCGTATTTGATACCGCATTTCATCAGACAATGCCGCAGGAGGCTTATTTATATGGCGTGCCATATGAGTATTATGAAAATTATGCAGTCCGTAAATACGGGTTCCACGGCACAAGCCACAGTTACGTATCCAAACGCGCGGCAGCTCTTTTGGACAAGCCGTATGAATCGTTAAAAACGATCGTATGCCACCTTGGCAATGGTGCCTCTGTCTGTGCAGTGAAAAACGGAAAGTCTGTAGACACCTCTATGGGGCTTTCTCCATTGGAAGGCCTGGTAATGGGCACACGTTCGGGTGACATTGATCCGTCAGCAGTAGAGTTTATTGCTAAAAAGGAAGGCCTGGATATGGCAGGCGTTATGAACGTATTAAATAAGAAATCCGGCGTTATGGGACTATCCGGCGTATCGTCTGATTTCCGTGATCTGGAGGCAGCTGCCGAGCAGGGCAATCAGCGTGCAGACATCGCACAGCGTGTATTTAATTACCGCGTGCTTAAATACATAGGTGCTTATGCGGCAGCTATGAATGGTGTGGACTGCATCTGCTTTACGGCAGGGCTTGGTGAGAATAACGGCGTAACGCGCAGGGAGATCTGCGACAGCCTCGGTTATCTGGGCATTCAGATTGATGATGAGGCAAACAGCAGGCGCGGCGAGGAGATCGTGATCTCTACACCGGATTCAAAGGTAAAGGTGCTAGTAGTTCCGACCAATGAAGAGCTGGCGATTGCCAGAGAGACAGTACAGCTGTTAGCATAGTGCTGTGGCTTCAGATGTTTTTGGAAGAAATAATATCGCATTTCCTTATTGACAAATAAATCGCACTTGGTTATACTTTTTAGAGTGTGTTTGAAAAATGTGGGAATGGAGTTCAAACATATATGCATAGATAGGAGTGTGCCATGATTTTAGATCTTATTGCAGTTTGTTCTAATGCAGGTATGGAAGAAGACAAGGATGTTCATATTGATATGGATACGTTTTCTTCGCAGCTGGGTGTATTTCCTATTATAAAAAAAGAACCATTCAAGTTGCATCTTGCCAACGTGGAGAACAAGCGGCTGCTGATCCAGGGTGAGCTGGATGTGACAGTGTCTATCCCATGTGACCGCTGTTTAAAAGATGTATCCAGAACGCTGCATCTGTCCATAGACAAAAATATTCCGCTGCCGCAGTCATTAGAGGACTGTGCAAAGGGTGCAGGCAGCACGGAGGAGGATTTGTCTGAGGAAGACGATGATCAGCTGGAACAGCTGGAGTATATGGATGGCGACCGGCTAGACGCAGACCGGCTGGTGTATGGAGAGATTCTGCTTGCCTGGCCGATGAAGGTATTGTGTAAGGATGACTGCAGGGGAATCTGCCTCAAATGCGGCTGTGACCGCAACAAGATGGACTGCGGTTGCAGCCAGACAATTCCAGATCCGCGGATGGCAGCATTTCAAGATGTATTTAATAAGTTTAAGGAGGTGTGAGCAGATGTCAATTTGTCCAAAGAATAAAACTTCTAAGAGCAGAAGAGATAAGAGAAGAGCAAACTGGAAAATGAAACCGCCTACATTGGTAAAATGCAGCAAATGCGGTGAATTGATGGTACCGCATCGTGTATGCAAGAATTGTGGGTCATATAATAAAAGAGAAATTATTGCAATGGACTAGTTTGTTAAAACCAGACCACTATTAAGAGGCTGCCTGAGGAGCTGTCTGTTCTTTCGTAAGACAATAAAAAGCGCGCTGCGTGCGTTTATTGTTATGCATTAAGGAAAGAACCGGCAGAATCAGGCAGGCTTCTTTTTTTTCATCATGCTGGATTGAAAATTTTATGTATGAGATAGACGAACCAAAAGATTTTTTGGAATCGGCAGCCCTTCTGATTCCGGCATTGACAGGGCTGTCCGTTACGATTTACGATCACGATATGGCGGTATTAGACCAGTTTGAAAGCCGGTATTGTTTTTCGCCCCGGCTGCAGCGTATTTATACAGCCCAGGGACTGCAGGGTTATTTAGCAAACGCGTCAGAGGATTTTATATACGATATTTTAGAAACACTCGGCTCCCGGCTGGTTTTGTTTAAGGCCGGCTCCCGCTGGGTTATGCTGGGGCCTTATGTAGAAGAGGCATGGAGCGATCATCAGGCGCGCCTGGTGCTCGCACAGGCAGAAGCTTCGGAGGCGGCGGTATCGTCTTATAAGGCGTACCGCTGCAGGCTGCCGATTTGTAAAAATAGTGAGTCGGTCCGTATGGCATATCTGATTATCGAGCATTCGAAAGGTAAGCGGCAGCGCCAGATCAAAGAGGTCTGTCTGGATGAAAAAAATATGCAGAATGCCCTGACATTCAACGAGGCGTATGCAGATGCATCCGTGGTGAACAGAAGGTATGCGCTGGAGGATCAGATTATTACCGCAGTAAGCCGTGGTGAGAGCGGTCAGGTTCAGAGGCTGTTTCAGGAAATGGCTGCGGTGACTTCTGATATTAAGTTTCTCTCAAATGATATGCGTGATCAGCTGGTTTCGGCAGCGATTATAAGAACGATAGTGCGCATAGGAGCAAAGCAGGCGGGGTTAAGTCCGGTGCTGATTGATTCGGTCAGTCAGGAATATGCACAGCGTATGCGGCATGCTGTCTCAAAAACAGAGATCGACCGGCTGGTCACGCGCATGATTGAGAGAATCTGTGCACAGATACAGGCAAAGCAGAAAGCGGCATATTCCCTATGGGTTGCCAGGGCAATCGAGTATATGTCTGCGAACCTGAGCAAGCCTATGACGATACAGGAAATATCCATTGCAGCCGGAATGGGCAGGCATGAGCTGGTCAGGCGGTTTGGGCAGGAAACAGGCATGACGGTAAAGCAGTATCTGGCAAAAAAACGATGTGAGATTGCTGCAGAGCTGCTGTGCGCAAGCAAAGCCAGCGTGCAGGAGATTGCCGCTTATGTAGGGTATACCGATAATAATTATTTTTCGAAAGTATTCAAGGCCAATTACAGCATGACGCCATGGGATTATCGAAGGAGCCATATGGTGGCTGACTGAGCCTTACAATTTTTTTGTTTTTACTAAAAGCTGCTTGTTTTTTCTAACGGGCAGTTTTTTAATATGTTATGATATTGACAGAAAGGGAAAGGTCCCGCTGCATAGTTTTAGATAGAGATATAAAAAGGAGTATATTATGTTAGTCTATGATTCCTGCAAACCAACGCTTGAGTCTTGTATGAAGACAAAGACATTTTCTATGGCCCGGCTGTATAACGATGAAAGAACTATGAACATACATCTGCATGACTGTTATGAGATTTATTTTTCTATTTCTGGAGGAAAGCAGTTTTTGATTGATGACACGGTGTATGAATTTGAGCCGGGAGACTTATTTTTTATCAATAAATCGGAAAGCCACGGCCTCCTGCGTATTGACCAGCGGACACATGAGCGGATTGTACTGTTTATTTACCCGGAATATCTGCAGCAGCTGTCAACAGCGCAGACGGATTTAAGCAGCTGCTTTCAGCGCCGCAGCGCAGTATTTGGACACAGGATCGGAATGTCTGAAAAAGAGCAGGGCCGTTTTAACTATTATATGCACAGGCTGTCCGAGAGCAGGGGGTTTGGACAGGATATCATGGATCAGGCTGCGTTTCTTGAACTGATGACTTTTTTAAACAGCATGTTTCTTTCGCGCTGTGCCCAGCTGCCGGTGCAGATTTCGGAAGGCATAAAACACAGCTTCAGCGAGCCGCATTATGCACAGGTAGATAAAATATTGTCATATATCCATCTGCATCTGTCAGAAGATTTGTCAATCCAGCATCTTGCTGCGCAGTTTTATCTGAGCAGCTCTTATTTGTGCAAGATTTTCAAAGACGTAACAGGGACTACGATCAACCGCTATATTATTGACAAACGCATATCGCTGGCCAGAACGCTGCTGGCAGAAGGGCGCTCAGTGACAGAAACCGGCAGCCTGTGCGGATTTCGTGATTATAGTAATTTTATAAAGGCATTTACCAAAAATGTAGGCGTATCGCCGAAAAAATATGCGGCATGCGGACATTGAAAGATTATGATGATATTGCATGGGCATTATGCAGATCTGTGAAAACGAAAGAAGAGAAAACATATAAAAATAAAAGAAGATTTGCAATATTTTTATGAGGATATGACAGGAAACGGCCTTTTTCTTATGCTACAATATACATATTCCACAAGACAAACCAAAGTGTGGCCACGATGCTTGTCGAATGTGTATAACTAAGGAGGAGGCAGTATGGAACAGAATATAAAAGAATGTTCAAACCAAGAATGGTTAGATGGAGTATATGAAAAGCTTCTTGCAAAGATGAAGGCAGAATGTGAACGGATTGGAACAATGATTCCGTACAGTACGGGGGAGGACGGAAAGTATCACGACATAGAAGAAGGGCCTTGGGGGATCGGATTTTGGACAAACGGCTTCTGGCCGGGCATGCTGTGGCAGATGTATGAGGCAACGGGGGATGAAGCATACAAAACTGCTGCTGAGGGCGTGGAAGAGCGTCTGGAGGCGATACTAAAAGGCTATGGCACGATTGATCATGATGCAGGCTTCTTATTCCTGCTGTCAGCGGTAGCTGATTACCGCAAAACAGGAAATAAGCTGGCACGCAGCAGGGGGCTGCAGGCTGCAAATCTGCTGGCAGGCCGGTATAACCCGGCTGGAAAATTTATCCGTGCCTGGAATGATGTCATGTTTGACTCGGATAATATACCAGAATTTATGAAAACAGAGGCAGGGGTCAGCGGATGGATGATTATAGACTGCATGATGAATATCCCGCTTCTTTACTGGGCCGCGAAAGAGTCAGGTGATCCGCGCTATCAGCATATTGCTGTCAGCCATGCCAAAACTGCCCAGAAGTATGTCGTACGTGAGGACGGCAGCTGCAACCATATTGTAGCAATCAATCCAAATACAGGCGAATTTGTAGATAATCCGGGCGGGCAGGGCTATGAAAAAGGATCGTCCTGGAGCCGCGGGCAGTCATGGGCTGTATATGGATTTGCATTAAGCTATAGGCATACCGGTGATCAGACATTTCTGGATACAGCAAAGCGCTGTGCACATTACTGTATCGCGAGCATGGCTGTCAATGACTGGCTGCCGCTGGTAGATTACCGTCAGCCGGCCGAGCCGCTAAAATATGATTCGACAGCTGCCGCAATTACAGCTGCGGGCCTTTTGGAAATTGCCGAGCATGTGGGCGAGCATGAAAAACGGTTCTATACCAACGCAGCTTACCGGATTCTGCGTGCCTGCGATGCCAAATTCTGTAACTGGGACCCACAGGCGGACTCCATTGTGGACGGCGGGACATTTTTCTATCATGATCCTGACGGAGCAAATACAGAAGTGCCGATTATATACGGCGATTACTATTTTATTGAAGCAGTGCTGCGTTTAAAAGGCAGCTCATTGTTTACTTGGTAATCCGGCAATGACTACATACCAAGGAGGAATGAGCTATGGAACAACAATACAACCGTGCAAAATGGTGGCAGCTTCTTTTATTTGTGTTTAATAACACGGCTTCAAATATTTATCTGATGACATTAATGTATGTGTCTTATTATGCGAACGGCGTAGCAGGGCTGGGTGTAGCTTTTGTATCCAATGTGATTATGCTTGCGCGTTTCTGGGACGGGCTGACCGATCCGGTGATCGGGTTTGTGGTAGATAAGACAAATGGCAGATTTGGTAAGTTCCGCCCGTTTATGCTGCTTGGAAATCTCATCATGCTGGGTACGATCATGCTGATGTTTACGACAACGCACCTGGTATCTGGAGGACTAAGGGCGGTTTACTGGGTTGTTTTGTATATGGTTTATATTATCGGCTATACATTTCAAAACAGTGCCACCCGCGGCGGACAGACAGTGCTGACGAATGACCCGAAGCAGCGTCCGATGTTTGCCCGTATTGACAGCATTATTAATGCACTGCTGATGACGGGACTGACAGTTTATATTACTAGCTATCTGGCCACAAAGCATGGCGGCTTTACGGCTTCCCTGTTTATAGAGCTGATCAGCGTGCTGGGACCTGCATCCCTGACGCTTACGATACTGGCTGTTATCGGCCTCTGGCAGAAAGACCAGCCAGAAAGATACAATGCACTCGGCAAGCAGGCATCGTATGGATTTAAGGATATATTCCATATTATTAAAAATAACCGTGCAATTCAGATGTTGGTTGTAGCTGCCTCTACGGACAAGCTGGCTACTCAGATCAGAGGAAATGCTACCGTAGGCATTATGCTGTATGGCATTGTTATAGGCAATTACGCCCTGCTTGGAAAAATGTCCATGATTACGCTTGTGCCGAACATGATCATTATTATTGTAGGAACAAGCATTGCTTCAAAGCTTTCTTCAAAAAAAGCTACGATTATCTTTACATGGGTGAGCATTATCTTTACGGTATTATTGGCAGCGCTGCTTATATTTGGCGATCCGGCTGAGATTTCTTTGGAAAACATCGGCTTTATGACAGTTGCCTTTCTGCTTCTTTATATTTTTGCAAATGGAGCCGTAGGAGTTACGACCGGCCTGGCTACACCGATGATTGCAGACTGTGCAGATTATGAGTTATACAAGTCAGGTAACTATGCACCCGCGCTGATGGGCACGGTATTCGGATTTTTTGACAAGGTAGTGTCCTCGTTTGCTTCTACTATAGTCGGCTACTGCGTGATCGCGATCGGATTTACGGAAAAACTCCCGACAGCAGACGATCCATACAGTACGCCGCTGTTTTGGATGACTATGTTCCTATTTATCGGCACGCCGCTGATCGGCTGGGTATGCAGCCTGCTGGCTATGAAATTCTATCCGCTTGATAAGGAGAAGATGATTGAGGTGCAGGAGAAGATTGCAGGAATGAAAAAGAGTGCATAAAAATATGACAAAATTAAGGTATATGGAGGTAATTATAAGTGGTAAATTTTAGCTTAAACGGCAAGGTAGCCCTGGTAACAGGTGCTTCATACGGTATAGGGTTTTCTATTGCGAGTGCTTATGCACAGGCCGGTGCGGCAATTGTATTTAATGACATCAATCAGGAGCTTGTGGACAAGGGAATGGCTGCGTATAAGGAAATAGGCATCGAAGCGCACGGCTATGTATGTGATGTGACAAATGAAGCGCAGGTAGAGGCTTTTGTAAAGCAGGTAAAAGAAGAGGTAGGCAGTATCAATATATTGGTCAACAATGCAGGCATTATCAAGCGGATTCCGATGATCGAAATGACAGCAGAGCAGTTCCGCCAGGTAATTGACATTGATTTAAACGGCCCGTTTATTATGGCAAAAGCTGTCCTTCCTGACATGATTGAGCAGGGCGGCGGAAAAATCATTAACATCTGTTCCATGATGAGCGAGCTTGGACGTGAGACAGTATCTGCCTATGCCGCAGCAAAAGGAGGCTTAAAGATGCTGACTAAAAATATCGCCAGCGAGTATGGACAGTATAATATCCAGTGCAACGGCATCGGGCCGGGCTATATCGCAACCCCTCAGACAGCACCGCTGCGTGAGCGCAAGGCTGACGGGAGCCGTCATCCGTTTGACCAGTTTATCCTGGCTAAGACACCTGCAAACCGCTGGGGCGAAGCTTCGGATCTGGCAGGCCCGGCAGTATTTTTAGCTTCAGAAGCGAGTGATTTTGTAAACGGACACATTTTGTATGTAGACGGCGGCATATTAGCTTATATCGGCAAGCAGCCGGCGGAGGGTTAGGACTATGAAGATTGCATTGATCAACGAAAACAGCCAGGCAGCAAAAAATGCCGTGATTCTGGCAGCATTGGAAAAAGTAGTGGCACCTATGGGACATACGGTAGATAACTATGGAATGTATGCAGCAGATGATGCAGCCCAGCTTACCTATGTACAGTGCGGCATCTTAGGTGCGATATTATTAAACAGCGGAGCAGCTGATTTTGTAATTACAGGCTGCGGTACCGGAGAAGGTGCCATGCTGGCTATGAACAGCTTTCCGGGCGTGATCTGCGGCCATGTCGAAGACCCGGTAGATGCTTATACATTTGCACATGTAAATGATGGAAATGCCGTGGCAATGCCTTTTGCCAAAGGCTTTGGCTGGGGCGGCGAGCTGAATCTGGAATATGTATTTGAAAAGCTGTTCGGCTTCGGCCATGGACAGGGCTATCCGCCAGAGCGCGTAGAGCCTGAGATGCGCAATAAGCGCATTCTGGACGAAGTGCGCCTGAAAACAATGCGCCCGCTTCTGGAATGCCTCCCGCAGCTGGATGAGGCACTGGTAAAAGGTGCCGTGGCAGGAGAGCATTTTGAGGAATTGTTCTTTAAAAACTGTAAGGATGCGGCGATAGCCGAATATGTGAAAAAACTGCTGTAAACAGCGTATGGTACCCTTTTTCTGCCTATCTTTGGATGGGCTGGAAAAGGGTATTTTAGTGTAAAAATTATTGTAAAGGTGAGAGCTTTTTTGTATAATTGGAGTGTGGCAGGATGCGAAGCATATGTTAAAAATGGGAAAATTGACAATTGAGGATATAAGCGGATGGGAAAATATTTAAACAGCAGGGTGCCGTACGAATCTTTTAAATCAATAGCAGAAAGCAGATATTTTGTAGATAAATCCAGCCTGCTGAGAGAGCTTTTTCCTGCAGTAGGCTTAGAAGAGCGTTTTTTCTGCATTACGAGGCCGAGGCGTTTTGGAAAAAGTGTAATGGCGAATATGACAGCTGCATTTTTTAGCAGGGCAGTGAAGGCAGAAAGGCTTTTTGCAGGGCTTGCAGCTGCGGATGACGTAAATTACCAGAAACACTTAAATAAGCACAATGTGATCAGCATTGATTTCAGCCGTATTCCGAAAGAATGTACAGATTATGCGGGATATATCGGCAGGATTGAGGAAGGTATCAGCCGTGATCTGGCAGAGGCTTATCCGCAGTGCAGCCTGCAGGAGGATGAGGCAGTCTGGGATAATCTGTCTGAAATATTTGAAGAAACAGGCCAGAAATTTATTTTTGTGATAGATGAGTGGGATGCACCGTTTCATATGTCTTTTGTTACAAATGAGAACCGGAAACAGTATCTTATGTTTTTAAAGTCGCTTTTAAAAGGACAGGCGTATGTGGAGCTGGCATATATGACAGGCGTACTGCCGATTGCAAAGTATTCAAGCGGTTCGGAATTGAACAGTTTTTTGGAATATGATATGGCAAAGTCCATAAGGTTTGGAGCATATTTTGGCTTTCTGGATGCCGAGGTCGACCAGTTATACGAAAAATATATGCTGAATGCCGAGGCGGCAGGCTTTCAGGCTGCGGTGTCAAGGGAGGCGCTGGCGCAGTGGTATGACGGCTATTATTCTGCTTCTGGCGAGAAGCTTTATAATCCGCGGTCTGTTGTATATGCGCTGACCAATAACCAGCTGGGCAATTACTGGACAAGCTCCGGGCCATATGATGAAATCTTTTACTATATAAAAAATAATACGCAGGAAATCAGGGACGATCTGGTATGGATGGTTTCTGGAGCAGGCGTAGAAGGCAGGATGCTGGGGTATGCCGCCACAGCAGCTGAACTAAATACAAAAGACCAGATTTATTCTGCGATGGCAGTTTATGGGCTGCTGACCTACGAAAAAGAAAGCGGCAGGTTTTTTATTCCAAATAAGGAATTGATGGACCAGTTTGACGAGATGCTGCTGTCCAATGAGAGTCTTGGATATGTAAACAGGCTTGCAAAAGCTTCTGAGGAAATGCTGAAAGCCACACTGCTGGGCGATACACAGAAAATGGCGGAAATATTAAAATATGCCCATGATACCGAATCGCCTATTTTTTCCTATAACAATGAAAATGAACTGGCTGCTGTCGTAAATCTGGTGTATCTTGCTGCGCGGGATAAATACCGTATAGAGCGTGAAGATAAAGCAGGAGAGGGATATGTAGATTTTATATTTTATCCGCAGCGTCATGAGGCAGAGTGCATTATTTTGGAATTGAAGGTGAATGCACTGCCGCAGGAGGCGCTGCGCCAGATCAAAGACCGGAAGTATGCGCTGCGTTTCAAGGGAAAGCTGGGTGAGCGTCAAAAATATACAGGCAGGATTCTTGCAGTAGGAATCAGTTATAATAAAAAAACTAAGGAACATTTTTGTAAGGTAGAAACGCTCTGATGCAGTTCTGCCTTGCAATTCGTTTCTTTTTTCTTAAAATCCAATCTATTTCAATCTGAAAACATAAAATCCATTTGAATGACACATTTTAATCATATAGCATGATCTGAAATCTGAACTATTTTATCTGAAATATTTCATAGTGAATAGGTGTGAATTATGATAAATTTAACCTAATGATATTATTTTGCAAGGAGAAGGATTTATGCGTCATGATCTACAGCATTCCAGATTGGTTTCGTCACTGTGCCTGATTGTTTTTGCGGCATTTTTATCAGCTGCCGCGGTCAGCAGCGGGAAGGATGGGAAGGCGGCGGTTTTGGCACGGCTTTCGGACCGGCAGCGGCCCGTCAGGATCTGGGCATGGGATGAAAATTACAACATTACCGCGGTTAATGAAGCGGTCAGGGCTTACAAAAAGCGTCATCCTGACGCGGAGTTTCAAGTGGTCAGCATGACACAGGAGGAATGTGCGGCACGGCTGAATTCACTGATGCTGATCGGGAGCCGCAGATCCCTGCCGGATATTGCGCTCATTGAGGATTACCAGATCCAGTACTTTTTACAGGATTATGCAGACGAATTTCTGCCGTTAAACAGTTTTGTAGACCCGTCGGCGTATGCGCCCTGTAAGACGGGGGTAAATTGTTTAGGGGATGCCGTATACGGAGTGCCGTTTGACAGCGGTACGGCAGGCCTGTTTTATCGTCTGGACCTGATCGAGAAAGCGGGCTACTGTGAAGAGGATATGCGCATGCTTACCTGGGAAAAATTTATAGAGATCGGAAAACAGGTGAAGGAAAAGACGGGAAAGGCAATGCTGGCGGTAAATCCGTCTGACCTGACGCTGATCCGCATGATGCTTCAGAGTGCCGGGGCATGGTATACAGACGATACGGGAGAGCTTTTTTTGGAAGGCAATGAGGTGCTTTCGCAGGCAGCCGCAATATATAAGGAAATGGTCGTAAGCGGCATTACGGTGACGGTTCCGGACTGGAATCATTTTGTGCATGGATTCTGGGAGGAAAAAGCAGCAGCGGTGCTGACAGGCTCCTGGGTATCTGCCGGCATTTTAGAGCAGGAGTCACAGAGCGGGCTGTGGCGCGTGGCGCAGGTGCCCAGAATGCAGGACTGCCCGTCTTCTGTCAATGCCTCGTCCATAGGCGGCAGCGGCTGGTATATCTTCCGGTATGCCGGCATGGCAAAGGAGGCTGCGCAGTTTCTGGAAGAGACGTTTGCCTCTGATCTGGAGCTGATTGATTTACTGGCGGAAAAGATCAAACTCGTCAGTACTTTAAAAGCAGCCCGGCACAGTGAAAATTATAAAAAGGGACTGCCGTTTTATGGGGGCCAGAAAATATATTCAGACCTGATCAGCTGGACATATGAAATCCCTCAGGTAAACTACGGCACAGACACTTACGGCACAGAAGAAATGATCGCTGCACTTTTACAGGATATTCTGGCAGGCGAAGATATTTCAAAGGTGCTGTCAGACTACCAAAAAGAATACGGACAGCATGGCAGATCAAAGCTTTAGACAGCATAGCTTACACAGAAGGAGGATGAAGAATGTACTGCAAAGTGCTTATTATAGATGACGAATATATTATGCGCCAGGGCATACGCCATATGATCGAATGGGAAAAGGAGGGATATGTGCTGGTAGGAGAGGCAGCAGATGGGGAAGAAGGGCTTGCACTGATTGAGGAATACCAGCCGGATATCGTGCTGGCGGATATTGTCATGCCTGTCTTAGACGGCATGGAGTTTTCTATGATATTAAAAAAGCGTTTTCCTAAGATCAGGCTGATTATACTAAGCAGCTATGACAATTTTGAATATGTCAAAAAAACTCTTTTAAACGGAGCCTGTGATTATATATTAAAGCCTTCCCTGAATCCCAAAGTGCTTTTGGAGCTGCTCGAAAAAACAGCCGCAAAAATACCGGGCATGAGCCTGCAGAAAGATTCTGAGCTGTCAGTCAGGGAAAAACTAAACCGGTATTTAAGCGGCTATGAGGCAGATCTTACGCAGGGCGATTTTAAGCAGCGGTTTCCATATACAAAATGCCGGCTGCTGCTGTCAAAGGAAGGCACAGGCAGTGAGGGAAGGCTTGGGGACGGCATAGAGCTGGTACATTTTATGCAGGATTACTGGGGCAGGCAGGACAGCTATGAGACAGAAATACTGCTGATCGGCGGGGAAGTCTGTGTAGCCGTGCTCAATTACCGGATTAAGGATGAAAAAACGGTCGTCCAGCAGGCACAGGAGTGCGTGCGCAAGGCAGGCTGTTACCGGCCGGACGGCTTTTGGATCTGCGGGGAACCGTTTGACGGCTTAAACAGCCTGCAGGAGCATTATGCAAAGGCACTGGAGCTGGCAGAGCTGAGCTTTTATTATAAGGACACCTCGTTTTTAACCGCAGCCGATGGCAGGGAGCGCAGGAGGGCAGACCGGTTTTCTTATGAGCAGTATGCAGAGCTGTTAAAATGCCGTAATTTTAAAGAAGCACTAAATCAAATGGAGGCGTATGTCGTATATATGTGCAGCTGCATGGTAGAAGAATATCTGCTGAAAAATACGACAAAAAACCTGATCTACAATTTTCTTCTGGAACGGGAAAAGGCAGAGGGCGTGACACAGATTAATAAATCCCAGCTGTTTCGAAAAATAGACCACAGCCGCTACCAGCAGGATTTTCAAAGGCAGCTGTCTGTCGTAGTCGAGGAGCTGGGCAGGGACTGCCGGGGACTGTCTGCGTCAGATGACAGCCTGTCGGAAATCAAGCAGTATATCAGGGAGCATTATGCGGAAAATCTGGAGCTTGCCCAGATCGCAAAGCAGTTTAATTATAATTACAATTATCTATCGACTTATTTTAACCGGAAAATGCAGGAAAGCTTTTCGGAGTATTTAAACCAGATCCGCATTGAGCGGGCATGTGAGATTTTAAAAACAACGTCTTATACGATTGCGCAGGTAAGCGAGCTTGTCGGGTATTCAGATCCGAGCTATTTTTCCAGAATATTTAAAAATCAGATGGGCAGGACGCCGTCGCAGTGGAAACGGAGGATTTGGAAATCAGAATGAAAAGCTTACATTTTAACAGCCTGTTTTTTAAGCTGTCGGCCTGTGTGCTGGCGGGTGTGATGATTCTGGCAGTCGGGCTGTCTTATATGAATATCCATTCGTCCCAGCGGATTTTTTCAGACATGTTTTCTGATTCGCAGGAGAAGATATTCGGGCAGATTGAGGAGCGCTTTTACCGGTTTTATAATGATCTGGCTGAAATATCGCAGGAAGTGGCCGGCGGCAGCGCGGTCAAGGATTATCTGACGGCAGAAACAGCAGACCCGGTTATGGAGCAGGGCATTGTCTACCAGATGCAGCAGCAGGTGGCAGATACAAAAATACAAAAGTACGATAACGTGACGCTGCTGCTGGCCGGCATAAATGAAAGAAGCTATATGTACCGGCGCACAGATCTTATCCGCATGAAATTATCCGATATACTGGCGTATCCGGTGACGGCGAAGGCGCGGGAAAATCCCGGCAGGCTGGTATGCAAGTATATGGAGACGGGCTTTACTACAACGATGGAAAAACAGCCTGTCGTAACGTTCTGCCGCGCCATTGCAGACCATGGACGTACCATCGGATATATTTATCTGGTGCTCAAGGAATCAGAGATGCGCAATTTTTACGATTATTTTCTGGCAGGAAAAAGTGATATTGTCGTATTCAATCAGGAAAATGAGGTGATTTCGACGAATAATGAGCGCTATTTTCTGCCGGGGGATGAGCAGCTGTCACATCTATTGGACATTATGGCAAAGGCTGAAAAAAGCAGGATCTACCGCACAAGGCGCCAGGAGGACGGCGAGCAGATCAACTATCTGGTGCAGCAGTTTCGAAATACGGACTTTGTCATTGTAGGCACGGTCAATGTCCAGCGCACATTCTATGAAGCATATAACCTGACAAAAAATATTGTGACGGCTATGGCTGCCGCCGGCGGGATTATCGTTCTGGTGTTTGTATTTGTGCGCCGCCAGACGCTGCCGGTCAATCGGCTTGTAAGCAGCATGCGGGAGCAGAAAAGGCAGGATTTCGGAGGATATGTGAAGGTAGAGGGGACCGATGAGATCCGGGAGCTGTCGCAGACTTATAATGAAATGATACAGGATTTAAACCGGCATATTAAAAAGGTCGTAGAGACAGAGAAGGCAAAGCGTACCGTAGAGCTGCACGCGCTGCAGATGCAGATCAGCCCGCATTATATTTATAATACGCTTGCGAGCATTAAATGGCTGATTATGCAGGGAAACAGCAGAAACTCTGTTGAAACAATCGACGCATTTATTGCGCTTTTGCGTAATACGGTCAGCAATGCGGATGAATTTATTACAGTCAGGCAGGAAGAGGAAAATCTGCGCAGCTATGTAAAAATCAACCAGACCCGCTATGGCGGCAAGGTGCATGTAGAGTTTTATATCGAGGAGCAGTGTATGGAGGCGGAGGTTCCAAAGCTGTCCTTACAGCCGTTTATCGAAAATGCATTTTTTCATGCATTTCCAAACGAACGGTATGGTACGATCAATGTGCTGATTCAGCGTCTGGATAAGCAGCTGCATATAGAGATTGCAGACGATGGGATCGGCATGACAAAAGAGCGTTTGGACAGCATGCTTTCAAATGAGCGTAAAAAGGAGCATTTCACAGGCATAGGCATAAAAAATATCGATGAACGGCTGAAGCTGATTTATGGCAGCAGCTGCAGAGTGCAGATAGACAGCCAGAAAGACTGCGGTACAACTGTCTGTATAGAAATACCCTTCTCCGTGAAAAAAATCCCATAATGTGAAAATACTGACGGATTCTGATAACGCAGCGTAATCCGTTCTGAAAAAAGTTCAGATTCTGGTGAAATCTCTATTATCAGGATTTTATCCTCCCGTGTTATAGTCAGACTGCATAAAAAAACGGACCAAAAAGAAAGGGAGGAACACTATTTATGAACAGGAAAGTTTTAGCATCATTACTGGCAGTTTCCATGACGGCTGCCCTGATGGCAGGATGTGGAAACGCCGGGCAGGATACGGGCGGTAATGCAAAAAATGGTTCCGGCGGCGGAGAAGACGGCGGTGAGGCTTCGGATGGCGGTGAGGACAGTAAAAAATTAACGGTCTGGGCCTGGGACAAAGGCTTTAACATTCCGGCAATACAGGCGGCAGCGGCTGATTATAAGGCGAATGTAGATCCTGATTTTGAGATTGAGATTGTAGAGCAGCCCGGTTCGCAGGAGGTCGAACAGGCGATCACGCTGGCTGCTTCGGGCGGTAAATATGAAACGCTGCCGGATATGGTGCTGTTTCAAGACCATTGGATTGAAAGCTATGTATCTGATTATCCAGATGCATGGACTCCGGTTGGGGATATCGATATCGACTGGTCCGATTTTTCAGAAGAAAAGCTTTCCTATTCTACTATCGACGGCACTCATTACGGCGTACCGGTAGACAGCGCTACGGTGATCTGCGCATACCGGGTGGATCTTTTGAAAGAATGCGGATATACGATTGATGATATGACGGGAATTTCCTGGGATGAATTTATAAAGATCGGGCAGGAAGTATATGAAAAGACTGGTAAATATATGCTTGCAATAGAAAGCGGCGGCAATGACCTTGTATACCTGATGCTTCAGGCAGAAGGAGAATCCCAGTTTAAGGACGGCGTGCCTTACATAACAGAAAATGAAAAGCTCGTAAAGGTCGTAGAGCTTATCGTAGAAATGGTACAGAAAAATGTATGCTATCTGGCAAATACCTGGTCTGACTATATCGATCAGGCGATCGTAGGCGATATGGTGGCAGGCGTTATGAACGGCAACTGGATCATTCCGACAATCAAAAAGGTGGAAGAAAACAAAGGCAACTGGGAGATTACAACTATGCCGACGATCGAAGGCGGCGGCAGGGAGGGATACGCCTCAAACGGCGGAGCAGCCCTGTATCTTACTTCGAACTGCAAGAATGTAGATCTGGCAAAAGATTTTCTGGCAAAGACGTTTGGCGGCAGTACGGCTACGTATGATGCAGCGCTTGCAGATGGCGGCGTTATTACTACCTGTAAGTCTGCAGGCAGGTCAGATGTATACCAAAAAGGCGATGAGTATTTCCACGATACGCCGGTCTATGCGAAGATTGTAGAAATGGGCACCCATGTACCGGTTATCGAGCAGAGTTCTTATCATTATTCATGCCGTACGCAGCTTTCATCGGCTATTATCAATGTCGTAAACGGCGCGGATCTGGCGGATGAATTAAAGACAGCGGAAGACCAGCTGAAGTTTGAAATGGGCATTCAGTAAGCCCGGCGCAGAAGGCAAAGCGCTTACAATCCGTAAAAGGAGGTCGAAAAGGTGGGGAATAATAAGAAAAGCGGTCTGCTTGCAAAACAGGAGAGGGCAGGGTGGATATTTTTGGCACCTGCCGCATTATTGATTGCTGTCATGAGCTTCTGGCCGATTATACAGGCGGTATTCACGTCTTTGAAGACCGGCTCCAGTGCAAACATGACATGGGCACAGCCGGTGTTCTTTAATTATGCGCGCATGTTCAAGGACGCGCTGTTCCAGAGGTCGGTTGTAAATACGTTTGTATATCTTTTGATTCAGGTGCCGATAATGCTGACGATCGCAATCCTGCTGGCGCAGCTTTTAAACAACAAAGATCTTAAATTCAAAGGACTGTTCCGCACCTGTGTATTTCTGCCGTGCGCAACGTCACTTGTTTCTTATGCATTGATCTTTAAGTCTTTGTTCGCTACAGAGGGGCTGGTCAATACGGTTCTCGTAAATCTGGGCATTTTAGAGAATAATTATAACTTCCTGGGCAATGCCATAACGGCAAAAATTGTCATTATTATCGCCTTAATCTGGAGATGGACGGGCTACAATATGGTATTCTTTCTGGCGGGGCTGCAGGGGATCGAGTATTCTGTATATGAAGCCGCCAAAATCGACGGGGCGAGCGGGTGGAGGACGTTTTGGAGCATTACCGTGCCCCTGCTTCGGCCGACAATCGTTATGACAACGATTATGTCCATCAATGGTACTCTGCAGCTGTTTGATGAATCGATAAACCTGACAAACGGAGGGCCTGCAAACTCGACCATTACCATGTCTCATTATATATACAACAGTTCCTTTGGCACGGGCGTGGCAAACTTTGGGTATGCTTCTGCCATGGCGTTTTTCATATTTATACTTGTGGCAGTCCTTTCGTTAATTAATATGAAAGTAGGTGACAAGCGTGACTAATGGGAGAAATATGGGCGGAAAAAGGAAGAACAGCAGATCGCAGATCCGGCGCCGGCTGATCCCTTCCTATATCTTTTTGACAATCGTATCACTGATCTCAGTGTTTCCGTTTTACTGGATGATTTCGGCAGCGACAAACAATACAGTCGATATTGCAAGGGGCAGGATTACATTTGGCACTTATGCGGTGCAGAATTTTATTAATCTGGTGAATTCGCAGAACCTTCTGGCATCGCTGGGCAATTCTTTTTTGTATGCGGCCATACAGACGGTCATCGCGCTGTTTGTCTGTTCTCTGGCAGGCTATGGGTTCGAGCTGTATCATGACAAGTATAAGGATTTTTTGTTTTCGATCCTGCTTTTAGCGATGATGGTGCCGGGCGTAGCGACAATGATTCCGCTGTTTAAGATGATTTCCAGGCTGGGACTTTTAAACAGCGTATGGGGATTTATACTGCCGTCAGTTTCGACCCCGTTTTTGATCATGCTGTTTCGGCAGAACTCCAGAAGCTTTCCCATGGACATTATGGAGGCGGCACGGATGGACGGAGTTTCTGAGATCGGGATCTTTTTTCGTATGTATCTGCCGGTCATGAAAGCTACATACGCAGCAGCAGGCGTAATTACTTTTATGAATGCGTGGAATGCATATCTGTGGCCGAAGGTAGTCATGACAGACCATGCCGCGCAGACCATGCCGATGCTGATTGCCAATCTGGCAAATGGCTACAGTGTAGATTACGGACTTTTGATGATGGGCGTATTATTCTGCTCGATTCCTACGATGGTTGTATTTTTCATACTTCAAAAGCAGTTCGCAGAGGGTATTACTGGTGCGGTGAAATAGAAAACTGAACCAAAAACTTTCGACAGCCCTCTTGACGTATGGTAAAATTATGCTATAATAGGTTAGTGCTAAAAAATATAACCTAACAGTTGTATGCACAATACGCAACTGGAGGGAGGTTAGGTGTGATACTATGTCAAATGTAATCGTAAAAGAGAACGAGACTTTAGATTCCGCTT
>CAJUHV010000061.1 GCA_910586445.1 uncultured Eubacterium sp. | reverse complement strand
AAAGTGCTTTGTACGTTATTTTATTTTCCATTTCCTGAAAAGTTGTAAAGTGGTGTTATATATATCAAAAAAATGAAAATTGCTGTCGCATCAAGAGAATTTATAAATATAATGTTGTACACATTTCCAACAATCTATATATTGTATAATGCATTCTAAACGCGACAGCCCTGCTTCATGCAATCACAAATATTCGTCTCATACATCAGCTCACGTATATATAATACTTTGCTTTATTGTTTACAAAAAGGATGCAAAGCCTTCCTATTTATAAGACCTTGCACCCTTTCTAATTATTCTTTGATTTCAAAAATCCACATCGCGGCCAGATCCTTATGCCTTGTAGCTATATTCAAATACTGCTACGCCAAATGCAGGCAGCGGATATGCAAATGAATATTCCCTGCCGTCGCATTCTGCTTTAACAGTTCTATACCGGCTCGGCCTTTCCCTGCCAGATCCGCCGAATCTTTCATCATCGCTGTTTAAGATCAGCCTGTAAGTGCCTTTTGTCGGTGCTCCGACGCGATAGTCATCTCTTTGAACCGGTGTAAAGTTGCAGATAAATAATAAACATTTCTTTCCGTTTTTGCTCTTTCTGACAAAGCTGAAAATGCTGCGCGAAGCATCATTGGCATTGATCCATTCAAATCCCTGCCAGGAGTGGTCCAGCTCGTACATAGCCGGGTATCTGCGGTAAATATGCAGCAGCTCTCTAAAATATTCCTGCATCTGCCTGTGGCTGTCTTCTGCCAGTAAATACCAGTCCAGCTCACGCTCTTCGCTCCATTCCCTCATCTGTGCAAAATCCTGCCCCATAAACAGCAGCTTCTTGCCCGGATGCCCCATATAGAAGGAATATCCTACCATCAGGTTGCGGAATTTGTCCCTGCCCTCGCCCGGCATCTTATTTATCATGGAACATTTCAAGTGTACGACTTCATCATGCGACAATACAAGAATATATTTTTCAGCTTCATTGTAGCTCATCGCAAATGTCAGGTTGTTGTGGCAGCCTTTTCTAAAATATGGGTCCTGCTTCATATATGTCAAAAAGTCATGCATCCAGCCCATATTCCACTTAAACGTAAAGTTCAGCCCGTCTTCTTCTGCCTTGCCTGTGACATGCGGCCATGCCGTCGATTCTTCTGCGATCATGATCGCACCTGGATTTCGTCCAATCAGTGATGTATTAATATGCTTGAAAAACTCAATTGCCTCTAAATTCTTATTTTCTCCATATTTGTTTGCTACCCACTGTCCGTCATCCTTGCCATAGTCCAGATACAGCATAGAAGCAACTGCATCCACACGCAGGCCGTCTACATGAAAATGTTCTATCCACATCAGGGCACTGCCGATCAGGAAATTCTTAACCTCGCTCATGCCGTAATTAAATATTTTTGTACCCCAGTCAGGATGCTCGCCCATCCTTGGATCTGGATATTCGTACAGCGGACAGCCATCAAAATCCGCAAGGCCGTGCGCATCCCGAGGAAAATGTGCCGGCACCCAGTCTAGAATTACACCTATTTTATTGCGGTGCAGATAGTTGACCAGGTATGCAAAATCCTCCGGTGTACCGTATCTGGAAGTCGGCGCATAATAGCCTGTCACCTGATAACCCCATGAGCCTTCAAACGGATATTCTGATATGCCCATCAATTCTACATGTGTATATCCCATTTCTTTTACATACTCAGTAAGTGCCTTTGCAAACTCACGGTATGTATAAAATCCTTCGTCTTCACGGCCCGGATGACGTTTCCATGAACCTGGGTGTACTTCATAAATTGCCATAGGCTTTTCAAACGGGTCAGACTGCGCACGCTCATCCATCCATGTCTTGTCGGTCCATTTTAAGTTCGAAACATCAGTAACGATCGATGCACTTCCCGGCCGCAGTTCTGCGTAATTTGCATATGGGTCTGCCTTATACAGTTTTTTTCCATCCGGCGTTTCGATCAGATATTTGTACATATCCCCGCTCTTTACGCCTGGAATAAACAGCTCGTAAATTCCCATCTCTTCTGGTTCCAGACGCTCCATCTCATGTGCAGTTTCATCCCAGCCGTTAAACGAACCTATTACCCATACTTTTTCTGCATGAGGTGCCCATACATCAAAAACTGTACCTTCTTTTTTATTTACTGTCATCGGGTGCGAACCCATCTTTTTATAGATGTCATAATGTGTGCTTTGACCGAATAAATACATATCCAGCTCTGTCATGTTTCTCATTAAAATAACCCTCCTGTTACTATTCTTTCCATGCTGTAGTTCTGCGGTACTTAAAGTCTGGCAGAACGTGGTTAACATCCGGGCAATCGTGCGCTATGTCTTATGCCTCAAAATCCTTCTCACGTAAGATTACGTAATTGTCATCATTTGATCTGGTAGAAGTCAGTATTCCAAATACTTTTTTGAGGACACCTTTTTCTGCATTCTCAATCGCTTCATCCACAATTTCCTTTACTTCCGTCAATGTCGTAACATGATCCAGCTTTTGTATGCTGTTGATACGCTTATATAATGCCAATACACCCATCTCATCAATATCATAATCCAGATCATTTGCATATGCCCTGCCAAAGGCTACCAGCTCATCATTTGTAAACAAAGGTATCGTGATCTTTTCCGTAAACTTCGCAGCAAAGGAACTGTCTCGTTCCAACGCCTTTTGTATGCCCTGCTTCGTATCTTCTAATATATACAGTGTACCCGTATGGTCTCTTTCCATGCACCCTGACAGCTTTACAGCCGTCTCTCTGGTGATTTTTCCGGCTGATTCTATAATCAGACATCCGCCGCTGATCTTTTCCGTCAATACATCCAGATCTTTCTGATTGAGTGCATTGGCATCTATTTTGCCTATCCTGCCATTCGGCCGTTTTACCTGCCGCTGTAAGCACATAATAATATTTTTGATCAGCACCGTCTTACCGCTTCCCTGGATACCCTCTACTATAATATTACCAGATATTGAATTTTTATCAAATAGTAAATGGTCAGAAACTCCTTTTAGAAGGTCATAAATCTGGCCCTCCATGCCGTTGATCAGTACAAAATAAGAAAAAATATTTCTTTGTTCTGATGTCAGGTGTTTGATCAGTGTTTTATTTAATGCTTCTGCCTGTGCAGGCTTCTGATAAAAACCCGCTGCCTGAGCGGCTGAAGCCATATCTTCTTCTGAAAACTCTTCAATATCTTCTGTATTTGTACTTTTATGCTCTTCCTTACGCTGTCCTATACTTTCTTCTGCCTGTATCTGCGCCCGTGTGCGGAACTTAGGTCTGGAGGCTAAAGTCATATGAGCCTGCTCCTGCTCATGAAAACTCTCCGGTGCCTTGTATGTCTGGCTTAAATCCACATCTGGATTCCCTGCTGGATATATCTGTTCTTCCACGCTATTATTTTTTACCGGAACTGCCTGCTGTACCGTTCTCTCCTCTGGCTGATGCTGCACAGGCGCATTCTCTGTTTCATGCCGGCTGCTAAATCCTGTACTGCCTGCCGTGCCTGAGCTATAGCTTCGTTCTGCACCGCCTTCTATTTCAGGCTGCCTGCCGTGTCCTGTACTGCCTTTTATTTCAGATAAATTGTCCTGCCGCACCATATCGGCTGATTTAAAAGCATAGTTATTCCTCGGCATAAGCTCTTCTTCAGACTGAACATTATATGCATCTTCCGCTGCATTCTCTGCTGCAGAAATAGTGCTTTGTTTCAGCATAACTCCTGCTGCCGGCATATAGCCGTCTTTTGAAATATGCTCCTGCGCTGGCACCGCTTCTGCCCCTGACAGATCACTCTGTCCTGCCATAGCCCCTGCTGCCGTCACATAATCTTTTTCTGACACAGCCTCTTCTTCTGCTGCGCAGCTCTGCTCCGGCATATTTCCTGCTTTTGTGACATTACTTTGTCCTAGCATAACGGCAGATTCAACGGCGTCTGTCTGATCCGGCATCGCTTCTGCTGTATGATTTTGTACTGACATGCTGGAAACTCCAGTCACATCTGTCTGCTTTGATCTGCTTTCTGCTGCATAGCCTTGTTCTGGCATATTGGAAACTCCAGTCACATCTGCCTGCTTTGATCTGCTTTCTGCTGCATAGCCTTGTTCTGGCATATTGGAAACTCCAGTCATATCTGCCTGTTTTGATCTGCTTTCTGCTGCATAGCCTTGCTCTGACATGTCTGCTGCTTCAAGCTTATGCTTTTGGCCTGCATTTCCTTCTATATTTTCCTGCACAGTTCTTTGATCTGCATTCTGTTCTTCACTTTGATCTGCGCTTAATTCCTGCAGTCCCGATACAGATGTCCTCGCGGCTGTCATACGGTTTGTCTGCTCTATGCCTGCTGCCTTATCATTATTCTTTACTTCATTTTGTATTTCTTTTCGTACTTCAACTTGTGTTTCATCTTGTAATTCATTTTGTATTTCGTTTTCTTTTACATCCGCAGCTGCCTTGTCAGGTGATGCTGCTCTGCCTGCTTTTTGTACTGCCTGATCGGATTCTGCCTCTTTTGCCGGATTAGAATTGCCGGCTGTCTTAGCTGCATACCTTTCTACTGCGCTCAGTTTTGCATTTCCGGCAGCAGAAGCCGCTGATACACCTTTCGATGCTCCTTTTGCATACATCTCGACTGCACTCAGCTTTACAACATTTTCTTTTTTCTGATCCTCCGGCTGCTGTACCTGAGGATTCGGAGTCAGATTGATTCCTGCATATTTTTCAAAAAATTCCTGATCGAATAAATCAGTATCTGCATTTTCTGCCTGAAGCTCTTTCATTGCGTCCATCATTGCACGCTTTGCTGCTTCAAATTTCTGCAGTGCTTCTGGATTTACCTTTTTTACCGGCACTGGCTGATTTTGTTCCGTCTGCCCTGCTGTCTGATCCAGCGCTGATAGATTTTGTTCTGTCTGCCCTGCTGTCTGATCCGGCACTGATAGATTTTGTTCTGCCTGCCCTGCTGTCTGATCCGGCACTGATAGATTTTGTTCTGCCTGCCCTGCTGTCTGTCCTTCCTGTGCTGTGCCTGATTCTCCCCCTTTTATAAGCTGGGATTTCAACTTCTGAATACCAATTGTCTCATCCATATCACTAGTATTTTTTCCATTTCTTTCGTAATCATGATTTTCCATTTGTGCTGCCGATAATCCGGATTCATTACCTTTGGTCAGATAATCCGGAAGCTTTGGCATCTCCCTGGTCGGATCAGATACCTGATGTACTGGTGCCTGCTCATCTGACTGCTGGGCTGTTAAGCTGTCGATCTGCTCCTGCAGCAGCTTATTCATCCCTGCTACAATTCTTCCTGCTTCTTCCAGCCCGCTCTGCACCTCTTCGGGTTTTCCTTCAGAAATATCCAGCTGCCGCGCTGACGCATCCGAAGTCAGCTGAGGTACTATGCTCATCAGCTGTTCCATTAATTTTTCTGCATCCAGCAGTACCCTTTCTTTTACATTTTCCAGCGACTGCCCTTCCGGCTCCTGCAGTGCCTCCTGTGTCGCCTGCTTAGTTTTCTCCCACTCAGCCAGTATTTCTTCGATGCTCATCTGGTTTACCAGAGGCACCGGTTCCCGCTGTCTCTGCGACATCTGAGACTGATTTCCCTGTCCGTACTGGTCTTGTAGGATAAACTGTGACTGCCCGTCATAATTCTGCCTGCCCGTCATATTCTGACCGTAGGCATCATCCTGCAGAATCTGGCTGTTTATACTATACTGGTTTTCTTGATAAGACTGCTGATGATCTCCCTGCAGAATCTGGCGCATACTGTCTGTAAATTGTCCGATTGCCTGACTCTGGCTGTCAGCCGGATAGCCGGATTGATACGGCATATCTTCAACCAGCCTTTGTATGCTGTTTATTCCGTCTGATAAGCCTTCTTTTCCAGTCGCATTTGCAATCTGCTGCATGCCCCGCGCAATCTCCTGCTGCAGGTTTGCTGTATTATAGCGTGCGGCATTCATCTCCACCGAAGGAATCTGCACAGGTTCATTTACAATTTCCCCAGATTCTAGAAAATCATTTGGTTTTACTTCGATCACACCTGTCCGCTTCTGGCGGAACATCCGGTATTTTTCTTCCTGAGGCTTTGTCAGCGCCTGATAATGCATTTTCAGCTCAAGCGCTTTTTCTACATAGATCCCGTCCCCGAACCATAAAATCAACTCATCACATGCTTCCACGCATTTTTCCGGCTGCTGGTCTCTATGGTACAGATAAGCTAGCTCATAAGCCCACTCTTCTGAATATTCCTGTTCTTTTAATTCTTCCAGAATATGGATCTGCTCTTTATATGGAAGACCCGAAGCTGCTGTCATCTTATATTTCAAGACAAACTTTAGGTTATCATGCGGCGCAATATCGACAAATTCATCATAATACTCCTGTGCTTCTTCAAAATTTTTGGTCTTTATCGCAATTTCTGCCAGACGATAAATGATATTTCTGCCAATCGGGGACTTATCATACGCCAGAAGCAGAATCTCTTTGCTCTCCTCATAACGCTCTACCTGCTCAAAGACCTCTCCAGCCAGCACGAGGGCATTCAAATTACGAATCTTCCGCCAATTAATGGTCTCAGCGATTTCCGCTGCTGCATTATAATTACGCGCGCTCACCAACGCTTTCATCTCATCAACTTTTAGTTTAAACTCGTATTTATCCACGCTCGCCACCATCTATCTGCCAAGGGATTTTGTATATCCTGACTATAAAATATCATACTGCTATCTTTTATGCACTGGTTCACGCCAAGCGCTCTAGAGCGTGTCTTAAAAATGCTTTCTGTGAGCTGTGCTTCACACTTAGTGGAGAATTTATCCCAAATTTATGAGGCATAGCGGACTATGTTGATTAAATTTGGGATAGATTATCCGCTAAGTGAGGAGTGCAGATCGCGGGAATGATTTTTAAGACATGCTCTAGAACGCTTGGCGTGGATGTATATCAGCAATTCATTTTCTGTAGATCATCCCCATTGTCTGTCTGCATTAAAACACAATGCTCCACTGTATTAGTTTACCATAGGTAACAGCTCATGTCAAAAAACTACTGAATAAAATATTAGAAAGGCTTTTCCTCATCTGTATCTTCCGTCTCCACAGGATCTTTCTCATCGGCATATCTGCCATACCACAGCTGATTGACTTTTGGATCTACGCCGGTGGCTTCTATATATACTCTCGTATCCACAGGCAGTTTTTTCTTCTGCAGAAAGAAATGTATCAGCTTCTGTGTTATATAATAAATAACTGCAAATACCGGACAGCCTAACAGCATGCCCATTACGCCAAACATACCGCTGCCTACGAGAATCGCAAACATTACCCAGAAAGAGGATAGTCCTGTAGAGTCCCCTAAAATCTTCGGCCCGATAATATTTCCATCAACCTGCTGTAATATTATTACAAATATAACAAAATAAAGTGCATAAAGCGGATCAGCCAGCAAAATCAAAAACGCACTTGGAATAGCTCCGATAATCGGGCCGAAAAATGGAATAATATTGGTCACTCCGACGATTACGCTGACCAGCAGCGTATACGGCATCTTAATAATGGAAAGCACGATATAACACAAGATGCCGATAATCAGAGAATCCAATAACTTTCCTTTTATAAAGCCGCCAAAAATGTTATTTGTAGTATGAAATACCTGTATCACCTGATTCGCTGCACGGGGCGGGAGCAGAGCAAAAATGATCTTTTTTGACTGTCCCTCAAAGCTTTCTTTCTCGCACATGACATAAATCGATACGATAAGTCCGATAACAACATTTTTAAACGCAACCAGCATATTGATGACGCCGCTTGTAAGTGTTTCTACATAATCCTTTGTCTGCGGCAGAAGAGAGTTTTTCAGCCAGTCTTCCATAAAGTCAACAATTGTCTCCAAATACGTTTCCAGCATGGACGTGATCTCATGGCTGCCAAATTCCCATGCATTCATATTTACAATAAAGGAATTGATCTGTGCCGGCATGGTATCTACAAGGTGAGAGACATTCGCTGATACCTCAGGAATTACCATAGATATCAGCATTACAATCACCAGTATAAAAATCAGCACTGCTAGGATACTCGAAATCGTCCGTATGATCCGGTTAAACTTTTTCTTTGTGCCGTTTCGATATATAACTTTGTGCAGTCCACGCTCTATAAACATCATAACAGGATTCATCAGATAACCGATCGCCAGCCCGATCAGTATCGGCTGGAGTATATTTAAAAACACTCCAAACGATTCCTTGATGGCACTGAATCGAAACAGCACGCATACTACTAATATACAGCTGCATATAACGATAAATGCTATCAGCCCGATTGCCAGATAAGGACGTATATTCCAATCCGAATCAATTTTTTTATCCTTTTTTGATGTCTGTTTTTTCTCTGTGATCTCCATGACTGTGCCCCGCTTTTATTTTCTATTATAATTGATCAGACAGCCTTTTAGTATAATCTCACGCTCATCATCTGTCAGTTCACCCATTGTCATATGAAATTCTACCAATTGTCCGTCTTTTACTGCATATGCCGTTATATCTGAAGCTTTCTCCTGTACGGCTCTGCGGATATCCGGCAGGAACAGGTAATCTCCGTTTGCAAACGGCAGCCCGCCTTCTGGAATCAGAAGCGGCAGCATGCCCCAGTTTATCAGGTTAGAACGATATCTCTTTGTCGCATATTCATTGGCTATATTTGCCCATCCGCCTAATACTTTCTGACAGGAGGCTGCCTGTTCGCGTGCTGAGCCGTCTCCCGGCTTTACTGCAAAAATCGTACTTCCTATTCCTGTATTAGCTTCATCTGCCTCTGGGAATTTCTTTAATATCACATCTACTGCGTCTTTTAATTCCGGCAGCACCTCATATGGATGACCGCCATCTTCTCTTGCCTTTTCAGCCTTCTGCACTTCTTTTGCACGGCCTACATATGCCGGATCTTTTCTGGACAGTGTAAACTCTGCCAGTCCAAGCGGGTTCGAGCGGTAGGAAGAGGTCTCTCCTGACGGAATCAGCTCATCGGTCGTAGTTACCGGATCGTGAATCTCGGAAACGACTTTCAGCAGCAGATGCTCTGTTAAAGCAGACATCTTAGGCCAGTCTTTAATATTCGGCCCCATCTTTACTTCTACAGATGGATCTGCCTGTCCATGGCTGTCAAATACACGGTTTTCATAGATCTTTTGATCAAAGAAATATTTAGGCTTTGTAAATTCTACATCGATGTCGGTTGCCGCTGTCAGATATCCTTTGTTTGCTGCCGTCGCCGCAATCGAACGCGCATCCATCAATGCTACAGAAGCAATCTGCCCGCTCTGTACCTTAGAGCCTTCACGGTTCGGGAAATTACGTGTAGAATGCCTGATGGAAAATCCATTATTTGCAGGCGTATCTCCTGCACCAAAGCACGGCCCGCAGAACGCTGTTTTCATAACTCCGCCTGCTGCCATAATCTTAGCTGCAGCACCGTTTCTCACCAGCTCCATATAAACCGGCATACTTGCAGGATATACGCTGAGCGTAAATTCATCACTGCCTATGCCTGCCCCGTCTAAAATATCTGCGGCATCGCATATATTTTCAAATCCGCCGCCTGCACAGCCTGCAATAATTCCCTGGTCTACATATAACCGTCCATTACGTACTTTTTCCTTGAGATTTAAATCCACCGTGCCGTTAAAGCTGACCTGTGCCTTTTTCTCGCAGTCTTCCAGTATATCCATGAGATTTGCATTCAGCTCATCGATTGTATACGCATTGCTCGGGTGGAACGGCATGGCAATCATAGGCTTTATGGTGCTTAAATCCAGCTCGATCATGCCGTCATAATATGCCGCGCTGCCCGGCTCCAGCTGCGTGTACTCGCTGGTCCTGCCGTGGATCTCATAAAATTCCTTTACCTGATCGTCTGTCTGCCAGATCGATGACAGGCAGGTAGTCTCTGTCGTCATGACATCCACGCCGATACGAAAATCTACGCTCAGTTTGGCTACTCCCGGCCCTACAAATTCCATTACTTTATTTTTTACATATCCATTCGCAAATACTTCCTTAATAATTGCTATGGCAATATCCTGCGGGCCGACACCCCGGCGCGGGCTTCCTGTCAGGTAAACGCCTACAACACCCGGCATATTAATGTCATATGTCTGCCCCAGCAGCTGCTTGACAAGCTCCGGCCCGCCTTCGCCCATAGCCATCGTACCTAATGCACCATAACGTGTATGGGAATCCGAGCCGAGTATCATCTTTCCTGCACCCGCCAGCATTTCTCTGGCAAACTGATGAATGACAGCCTGATGCGGCGGTACATAGATTCCGCCATATCTTTTCGCACAAGACAAGCCGAACATATGATCATCTTCATTGATCGTCCCCCCGACTGCGCAGAGGCTGTTATGGCAGTTTGTCAGCACATATGGAATCGGAAACTTTTCCAGCCCTGAGGCACGTGCTGTCTGTATGATTCCTACGAATGTGATGTCATGAGAAGTCAGTTTGTCAAATTTCACCTGCAGTTTTTCCATATTGCCGGATGTGTTGTGTTCCTTCAAAATCCGGTATGCGATCGTCTGCGTCTTTGCCTGTTCGGCAGTAACTGCTCCGCCCGTTTTTGATTTTAGTATTTCAGCTGCATCTGGAGTATCTTCTACTAATTCATTGCCATTTACCAAAAATACTCCATGATCATATAATTTCATTGCCTTTTCCTCCTTGTATTTATATTAAAATAGTCTAAAATGACTTCTTCTTACCCATCAGCTTATCCAACAGGGAGACCTTTTCACGGCGCGGCTGTGATGTTTCTTCGCCTTTTTCATTGTTTTTCCATTTAAAGTACTCTGCATCCAGGCTTTCCTTCAGGCTTTCATCCAGCATGATCTCAGATCCAATCCGGGCAGATCCCGCTATGTTTCCATCCAAAGGTCCTGCTGCTTGATCTGCACTACCTTCAGCTGCATTCATCCGCTCTGCTCCTTCGGCTGTATTATCTAAAAGTCCGCCCTGATCATTGAAATCACCTTTAGAATCTGTATCCGGTGCCTGCCTGTCTGCTTCATGCATGCCAGATGCTGCATTTAATCCTATATCCTCAGAATAATCCTTAGAATCTGCCGGGCCTTTGTATTCTAAATCTGCTGCCTGCTGCCTGCTGTCTGTATCCGTATCTACAGCAGATTCTTTTTCTTCTGCCGCGGCTGTTTCCAATGTATCCAGGGATGCTGCGCTATGTTCTGACTCCGTCGCTTTTTCTTCCAATACCGTACGCCTGATATCTTCCTCTGTCTTTTTTAAGGTAGCTTCGATTACGCCTTCATCCGGCAGAGGCTCCATGTAATCTATCTGGTCTTCTTTTTTTTTCTCACCGTCATCTTTTTCAATCGGTATGCCGGCTTTGCGGAAATATTCTTCATTTATTTTAATCTCCGGCTTAATAACGGTATGCTTTTCACCGAATTTTTCCCGCGTCTTTCTGCCTTTTTTACCTGCCCGTTCACGTTCGATCTCCCGGTTGCGTTCCTCGATCAGCTTTAAATATTTTTCTGTATCAGCCAGAAGCTGCAGCTGGCTCTTTAATTCCAGATGATTTTCACGTATTGTTTCCTGCTGCTGCTTCATATTATTTTGAAAATCCTTATATAGCCTGCCGATCGTCGTATCTGCCTCTTCCACCATTACATTCAGATGATTCAGCGCCTCTTCCGTGTATAAGACAGAGGCTGCATAGATATCTTCTGCCTGACGGCTGGCATCCCAGATGATCTTATCGCCCTCCTTCTTATGCTCCCTAAGCGCCCGGTCCCTGCTCTGCTGCGTCAGCTCGTATTCATCCATAATCTCATAAATACTCGCATTCAGCCTGTCAATCAGGTTAAATATATCCTGTTTGCTGACAATGATCCGGTCTGTATCATATGTCTCACTCTTAGAAATCATTACATGTATATCCCTTAATACATTTTCGAGCCTATCCTGTGAACTCATTCATATTCCTCTTTCCTTCTCCTCTTGCCTGCTTTCCCCGGCTCACTATTCCAAATACCGGATAATGTTTTGTCCTGTTTCTACTAATCCCAAGAAAATCGGATTTTCACCTGTTTCCTCCAGATCTTCTGCCGCCTTGTCAGAATCTTCCTCCGATACGATCAGCAGCATGCCTATACCCATATTAAATGTCCGGCGCATCTGCTGGAGGTCAATATTTCCATCTTTGTGAAGCATCTGGTAAAGTGGAGGTATTGTATCCGTCCTCCACTTTACGACTGCCCCATACCGGTCATTTAACAGCATATGCAGCGCCCGGTCCAGGCCGCCGTGTGCCACCTGTATGCATGCCTTTACCTGTATTTCACTTTCCAGCAGGTGTTCCATGCACTTTCGGTACATTTTTGTCGGCCGCAGCAGATGATCCCCTAAAGTACCGCCCAGCGTATCGTAATAGACTTCCATTGTTCCCTTGGATAAAAACAGCTGCTTTCTTGCCAGTACATAGCCATTGTTATGCAGCCCGTCAGAAGGAAGGCCGATAATCACATCGCCGTTTTCCAGCTGTTTTGAACCGATTTTCTTTTTCTGATCCACAATACCGACGATAAATCCTGCCAGCTCATACTGATCAAATGCATATTTATCCGGCAGCTCTACAATCTCACTTCCTGCAAACTGGATCTGTGCCTGTTCGCAGCCCTCGGAAATCCCATCTTCTATAATCCTGATTTTATCTGCCTTTGGCCTTACACACGATATGTTCGAGTAAAAAAATAACGGCTCTGCTCCCAATGCTGCCATATCATTTACACATGCAGCCACACAGTCATATCCGATTTTGTCCATACGGTCCATTTCCGAGGCAATATACAGTTTGCCGCTCAGCCCATTTGTCTTCGAAACAAGCACAGGCTGGCTCATTGTACGGAAACGATCCAGTAAAATTTCATTCTGCAACCTTTGTAATCCAAATTTTTCTCTCAAATTCCTGCCCCGCCTTTTTATTTTCCACACTTTAATCTGCTGTACATGATTGACAATAATAGGCAGATGAACTTCTAAATATACGTATGTGAACTTTTAAAGGCTCAGCTTTTTATATATATGCCAAAGGCTGAGCTGCAGCCTACAATACATGTCAATTTATCTCTGTATTCATTTATAAATCTTAAATCTCCACCAGCTCATACTGGTCTGAGCCTAAACCGATCTTTACCGCATGTTCAATACACGATTTCCACTCCGTATCAGGGTGGGTCATATGAAAATGATCATGCCCGTCGCCATGATTGGAATCTGCCTTTATATTTTCGCCTAACACACTGCTGTCTACGACAGGCATTTTATTTACTGCATCCGCACATGCTACATCCAGTGCAACCGGATCAAAAGAAGCAAACATGCCCACATCCGGGATAATCGGAATATCATTTTCTGCATGGCAGTCACAGTTCGGGGAGACATCACATACTAAAGACACATGGAAATGCGGCCGGTCTTTACATACAGCCAGACTGTACTCTGCCATTTTACAATTCAGCCTTGCAATCGAACCATCAAAATCTGACACAATTACATCTTTTGGACAAACCGCCAGACATCTGCCGCAGCCTACACATTTATTATGATCAATCCGTGCTTTTTTATTTTCTATGATCGGTGCACCATGCGCACAGATTTTGTAGCAGCTGCCGCAGCCGATACATTCATCCGTATTTCCTACCTTCGGCTTGCCGTCGCTATGCATTTCCATCTTGCCTGCCCTGGAACCGCAGCCCATGCCCAGATTTTTAAGCGCACCGCCAAACCCTGCCATTTCATGGCCCTTAAAATGCGTCAGGGACAAAATAATATCTGCCGACATGATCTCAGCGCCGATCTTTGCCTCCTTGACATACTCACCGTTTATAGGAACCAGCGTCTCATCCGTGCCTTTTAACCCGTCACCGATAATTACATGACAGCCGGTCGCATAAGGTGTAAATCCATTCATATAGGCTGTATCGATATGATCAATCGCATTCTTACGGCTGCCCACGTACAGTGTATTGCAGTCGGTCAAAAACGGCCTGCCTCCGCATTCCTTTACCAGATCCGCCATAACCTTTGCATAATTCGGCCTTAAAAATGCCAGATTGCCATATTCTCCAAAATGTATCTTAATCGCTGCGTACTTATCTGAAAAATCAATCTCCTTCATGCCCGCTGTAATCATCAGCCTGCGCATCTTCCCAAGGAGGTTCTCTCTGTCACTTGTTTTAAATGATGTATAGTATACTTTCGATTTATCCATGTAATATTCTCCCTTTTTTTAATACTAAATCCTCCACTTATAACGATTTATTCTATCACATTTTCATCCTATAAAAAACCATTTCAGGCAAGAAATATTATAAATCTTTTGTAAATTTATCTTTTTCTACAGAAATCAACGAAAAAGGCGGTACTGGTTGTGGGTACCGCCTGGTTAGTCTATAATAGACTCAAATCTATTTTTGAAAAATCTATTTCTAATTCTTCAAATATACCTGCTTTTACACGATCTGTAAAAGAATAGACTTCCACAGTTTCATTATGGAAATCATAAACAGTAATACAATCTTTATCATAATCTACAATCCAATATTCACGCACACCTGCTGTAGCATACTTTAGCATCTTTTTAACATAATCTCTCTGCCTGCTGCTAGGTGATACAATCTCAATGACCCAGTCCGGTGAGCCCATACACCCTTCCTCTGTGAGCTTGCTTTCATCACAAATTACACTTAGATCAGGTTCAAGATATATTGTCTCATCTGCATTTAAAAATACTGCAAATGGAGATGGATATATTTTACAATTTCCATTTTTGCGTCGTATATAATCTTCGATCAAATATGTGAACTCTTTTATAAGTCCTTGATGCAGTCTGCTGGGCGTTGCCATCATATATATTTCACCATTAATCAGCTCTGCGTGTCTGCCATCCGGCAGATTATAGATATCTTCTATTGTATATACATCTTTGCTATCATCTGATGTCTTTGCTGTAATCACACTCCCTCATTTCCTTTCCTGATTTATTTTTATAATAACGTGCAGTTAGAAATATTTCAAGGCTATTTGATTCATTACAAAGTATAACGATTTCATTTCTATTATGCCGCTGATTAGAACTGCATAGTATGATATAATTTTCAAATAATCAAATGAAACATTCCCATTAAATATAGAGATAGTAAACGATAGAAAGCACGCTGCGCAAACTTACTATTGTCATGAATAAAAAAGATACAGGTTGTCATTTCTGACAAATCCTGTATCTTTAATTTCAAAAAATAATTTTATTTTTTATCTGGATCTTCTTTTTCTGCAGTTGTTACACTGACACCTGATGAATCTGCTTCTAATACATAACTAGCTTCTTTTGGATCCTTAACGCCACCTACTTTTATAGAAACATCTTTTGTCTTAACAGAACCAGCCTCTGTTGTAGCAGTTGCTGCTACTCTAAATGAAAGCTGAATACTAATCGTATCATCATTGCTTATACCAAAAATAGGAGATACGGTGAATGATGTTCCACCTGTACAATTCTGCCAACCTAAATATCTGTTCGTACCACCAAATGTAACTTTTGCAGAACACTCTACTGCAGACCCACTTACAGCTTCTGCACCAGATACTCCAAATACAAGAGTTCCGCCACTTATAGTAGTTGCATCACCTGTAGTTACTGTAATAGATGCACCTGTATTAATGATAACTGTCTCTAAACTTTTCAAACTATCAATAGCAGGATTCTTAACAACTGGAGTAGTTGTTCCAGGGTTAGTAGTAGGAGGTGTTACTGTACCACCATTAGCCGGAGAAGAAACATCCTGCTTCTTTCCTGCTGCTACTGTAGATTCCTTATTGTCATGTGTTGTTACTTTAACAGGCTCTTTTGTCTTGTTGTCAAGAGATACCTTAACATCAGCAACAACCATCTTTAATTCACTCTTCTCAGCACCTTCTTTAAGGTTCAGAGTCATATCAGCACTAGCTTCTACCTTAACAGGTACAGCAGATTCAACCTCAGCACCCTTAGCAGCTGCTGTAACTTTTACGTTTACTGCTGTCTTAGATTCACCGGAGATTGCTACTTTTGTCTTAGCAGATACAGTTGCAGTTGTAACTGTTCCGTTTACAACAAGCTTAACATTTCCGTCAGCTGCTGTGAAATCAATGCTGCTTACTGTTGCGTCTTTGTCAACGATAATGCTTGCAATCTTTGCCAATACTTTAAAAATGTTACCTTTTGCTTTTTCTGTCCAAGTCTCACCTTTGATTGCCTGAATTGTAACATTTTTAAATACAGCATTGTTTTCAAAATCAGCATTTGGAGCATTTACAATCAGATCTACTGTTGTATATGATCCTTCTTTAATTACGAATTTAACACTTTCTGTAGTGTCAACTGTAATCTTAACAATATTCTTGTCAGCTAAAGCTGCATCCAGTTCTTCCTGAGTCTTAACAGTCTTTTCTGTCTCAACCGGAGTTGGATCTGGTGTTGGGTCTGGTGTAGGTGTTGGAGTAGAATTATCTTTAACAGTGAATGTACATTTCATTGTCTTCACGTTATTTTTCTTTCTCTTAGTTGTCTTAACACGTACTTTGACAACTGCCTTACCTTCGCTCTTACCTTTTACCTTTACATACTTTGATGCAACTTTGTACACCTTGGCAATTTTAGAATCAGCAGATGTTGCTTTTTTAACTTTCCAATTCAAGGTGTTTTTTTTCAGTGTCAGTTTGTACTTTTCACCAACTTGTAATGTCTTACGAGCTGTTTTCAATTTCACTGACGCTGCCGCGGATGCAGTCACAGGGTTAGTTGCTGGTACTAATGAACAAGCCAGTGCAACGGATAAAGTAACTGCAAACACTTTTTTCATGAGATTTTTCTTCATCATCATCCTCCTCACATAATTTACCCACAATGGGTATTTTTATCGTTGCTTTATCATTATACTCTCTTTCAAAACTTATTACAACATTTTTTTTACATTTTTTAAAAATTTTAGTTAGAAATCAGTCTTTTACTTTGCCATGATAAAGCAGATTTTCATTATTTTTGGTTCGCCGGCTCAATGTTGATCGATTTTCCTTTGATTTTTGTCTTTGACATGGCTTTTAATACTTCTTTGCCATATTCACGCGGTACTTCTACAAATGTATATTTGTCATACATATCGATTGCACCGACTAAATCTCCGGATATTCCTGATTCGCCTGCGATCGCGCCTAAGATATCGCCCGGCCGTACTCTCTGGTTTTTGCCTATATTAATAAACAGCCTTACCATTCCTTCTTCTGCTCCGGTATCTCCAAAGTCGAACAGATCATCATCGGAACGCTGCTCTTCTTCGTAGCCGTACAGTGCCTGACGCAGGAATGCTGCTGCAATATCCATTGCCGTATAATCAGCCTCGTTGATCTTTTCTTCGATCAGGTCGATCATGCGGGACAAATCGTTTTCTTCCATGCTGCGTTCCAGCTGTTCCATAATCTTTTCTGTCTTAATAACAGTGACGTCGTCCATCGACGGCAGCTTGCGTGCAAGTATCTTTGTCTTGCAGTAGCGCTCGATTTCTTTCAGCTTGTAGACTTCTTTTCCTTTTACAAAGGTAAATGCCATGCCTGTCCTGCCTGCACGCCCGGTTCTTCCGATACGGTGCACATAGTACTCGTCATCCTGCGGCAGATCATAGTTAAATACCGCTTCTACGTCGTCTACGTCGATACCTCTTGCAGCTACATCCGTTGCAATCAGGATCTCAGTCTTGCCGGCACGGAAATTTTTCATAACGCGGTCACGCTGTGCCTGTTTCATGTCTCCATGCAGCCCTTCGGCAAAATATCCACGGTCAGACAGCTCTTTGGTCAATTCATCCACACGCCGCTTCGTATTGCAGAATATAAGCGACAGCTTTGGATTATAGTAATCAAGCAGCCTTGTAAGCATGTCTACCTTGTCGCGGCGCTTAGCATCGTAATAATACTGCTCGATGCTCGGTACAGTCAGCTCTTTTTTTACAATCTTGATCGTAACGGCGTCATGCTGGTATTTATCGGTGATTTCTAAAATAGGCTTTGGCATTGTTGCAGAAAACAGCACTGTCTGGCGTTCCTGCGGGATATAATCTAGTATTGTCTCGATATCTTCCCGAAAGCCCATATCCAGCATCTCATCTGCTTCATCCAGTATAATCGTATTTACCTGCTCAAACCGTATTGTCTTTCTGCGCAGGTGGTCCATGACACGCCCCGGCGTACCTACGATGATCTGGCAGCCGTCTTTTAAGGAACGGATCTGCTTTGTAATCTCCTGTCCGCCGTATACCGGCAGTACCTTAATGCCGTGCATGTATCTGCTTAATTTACGCAGCTCATCAGCTACCTGTATTGCAAGCTCCCTGGTCGGAGATAAGATCACTGCCTGTGTCTTTCTGCTGTCTGGATCTACTTTCTGCAGCACCGGTATGCCAAATGCAGCGGTCTTGCCGGTTCCGGTCTGTGCCTGTCCGATCACATCGTGTCCTTCCATTAAGGCTGGAATAGCCTTGGCCTGTATCGGCGTGGCTTCTTCAAATCCCATTTCGGTTATGCCGCGCATTATTACTGGCAATATATCCAATTCATCAAACTTCATATTTACTCCTTTAATCTGTCAGACATTACCATATACACCTTATCAGAGTAGTTAGAGGTCGAACTGCAGCGTGACATATACGGTAACTGTATTTACTTGTTCAAATAGCAACGGAATCAATCATAGCAAACCCGGAAAGAAATGTCAAATGCTAATGTGATTTTCCGATAAAATTTTTTCCAGATGCCCTTGTGCAATCAGTTTCAGCTTTTGTGATCGTTTCAGCTGCTTGATCTGCGCCTCACGCTTCATAGCTTCTGATTTCGTTTCGGAAACCTCCAGATAACGCAGCTGTACTGGTACCCTGCACCGTGTAAATTTTGCTCCCCTGCCGCTGTTATGCTCCAAAAGCCGTCTCTGTATACAGGTTGTCCAGCCTGTATACAGTTTTCCGTCACTGCATTCTACTATATAAGTGTAATTTTGTGTTTTCATTGATCTTTCCGCCCCATAATCGATAACATTATGTAAGGAGTCCCGCAGGACTCCTGTATTTTGTATATGCAATCGACCAATTCGTGCACGGCTGTCAAAACGAAGCCGGTACACTGGTACTTCACTAACATTGTATCTTAGCCGGCGTCATCTGAATGCAACTGTATTATTTCTAGTATTGGTCGTTACACTTTATTATATGCCGTCCTCATCACTTGTGATTATATTTGTTAAATTTATATTTCTATAAAATTTATATTTTGATACAATTTTCTTATAAACTGCTCTTATTCCATATACTGCATCGGATTTACCGGCTCATTGTCTTTTTGAAGTGCAAAATACAGGTTGCTGCCCTCTACGGAATAAT
The DNA here is from genome assembly GCA_910586445.1 of uncultured Eubacterium sp. Lineage (GTDB taxonomy): Bacteria > Bacillota > Clostridia > Lachnospirales > Lachnospiraceae > Eubacterium_J. The sequence goes on along the minus strand of CAJUHV010000061.1, from coordinate 3,883 downwards.
ATTTGGTCGGTTCCGCAATATAACCGATCGCATTTCCTGTTTCTACGGTAGCGCCTTCTTTGTACAATACTTCCTTCAGCTGTCCGTAAATGGCTGTATAGCCGTCGCCCAGATCCATAGTTACTGTCATGCCTGTCTCTTCATTTGTAGAGATATCTGTAATTGTACCTGTAGCCGCTGCCTTTACTGGATCATTTACCTTTCCGGCTATAATTACAGCAGGATTATATTTATACTGCTCCAGCGTTGCAAAGTATACAGTCTGATCCATGCTATAATTTAAGATCACATCTCCCTGCAGCGGCCAGCCCAGATCTGACTCCGGTGAAAAATGCAGTGTTTTTGCTGATGTTGCTTTTGCCTGCTCAGCAGTCTGCTCTTTCTGATTTTTCTGATCCGTATTTTTTGTATCAGCATTCTGGCTGTTCTGTTCTTTTTTGTCCTGTGCTGATTGATCCTGTGATCCTGTATTTTTCTGCTGACCTGTCTGGGACGTCTTATTATCCTGATTCTTCTGGTCATCTGTGCCTGTACTCTGGTCCTGGCGGTCTGTCTGCGTGGAACCTGTCTGGCCCCCCTGCTGCCCGCTCGGCCTTATGACAGAAGTAACGCTTTTGGCATCATCCTTTGTCTGTCCCTGCGTCTGTCCGCTTTTTTGTACCGGGTCTTTTGTGCCGTTTTGTAAGGCAGCTCCCTGCTGATTTTTGAGCGTATTGGATAATTCGGCTTCTTTCTGCGCCATTTCCTCTTCCTGCCGTTCACTTGTGATCTTGTCTGAAAAGTATACGCCTGTCATTGCTGCAATAGCTGCAAACAAAATCAGAGAGGCGACTGCATATTGTTTTTGCTGGAAAAATCTTCGAAATCTGTTTCTCTTCATCTCAACACCATCCACCTTCTACACCCTAGAAATAACTCATTCATCGGGCATGTTATATTTTTAGAGATAGTGTTGCCTGCAAAAGCTGTATCTATACAGATTATTACAAATTTGCTTTATAAAAATTTTTCCAGTCAATCCCGCTGTAATAGTACTCCAAAATCTCTTTGTAAGTACTCCCCTCTTTTGCCATTTCATTTGCCCCGTACTGGCTCATGCCGTATCCCTGTCCATATCCTTTCGTCACAATCCGTACTTCCCCATCCACCTCTTTTATCGAAAAACAGGTAGAGTTTAAAGAAAATACGGACTGGAATTCTTCCCCGCTTATTTTTTTCCCAGGAAGTTCTACCTCCAGCACATACGAAGAATTGTCTCGTTTTGAAACAGACGACATTTTTTCAAGATCGTCTTCTGGAAACTCCAGATCAGGATATGCCTGCCTTAATTTATTGCGGTACTGCTTTTTACTGAAAAACTCAATCTTTAAAAAATGCTCGCTGCGCAGGTCATATGGGCTTGAGACTGCTTTTAAATAGTCCATATCAAGATCCTTTTTTAAATCACCTGCCTCTCTTGTCTTCCCCGCACTCACATAGTGATACGGCAGGAATATATTTTTATCCTGACAGGTGATGACTTCCCCGGCAGTCTCTTCCACACAGCTTTTTAACTGCTCATATCTTTTTTGAAACTTCTCTGCCCCCAACTGCTCCCTCATCTCATCTTTTGACATTCCTTCCGGCTCCGCCTGATCCTTTTCCCGCGCATAAGCAAGGTTCGTCCGCGCAATGACCGCCTGCGCTTTCAGCGCTTCTTTTTCATATGCAGCAGGCATCTGGGCGGCAAGCAGCAGAATAAGGCGTTCGGTATCCTCCTCATCATCCTCCTCATCCGCCTCAGCTTCTTGTCCCGCTTCATGCAGAAAATCTCCCTGTACTACAAAAGTCACTAGATATGGAAGGCATATAATAATTATAATTAGTGATAACACGGTTTTTACTTTTTCCATCATGCTATCACTATATGACTGCTGCCTTTTAAAAATGTCAATTTTTTATTCCAGACTTATATGATCTGCATGCATATGCTGATCTAACAAATCCGTCAGCATTCCAAACTGTTCCAGTGTCAGCTCTTCTCCCCGTACTGCTGCCGGCAGATTCATTTTCTGTATACATTCCTGCAGCTGTTCTTTTCCCAGTCCGATCTGCGTACAATGATCCAGCGCATTGGCAAGTGTCTTTCTGCGCTGGTTAAACGCAGCCCGTATTACTGCAGACAGCAGCCTCTCGTCCTGTACATGTACGGGAGGCGTATCATGACGGGTCAGGCAGATTACGGCACTGCCTACTTTCGGCCTCGGCATAAAACAGTTTGCAGGCACATTGGCAATGATTTGTGGTCTGGCATAATACTGTACGGCCAGCGACAGCGCCCCATAATCTTTTGTACCCGGCACTGCCTTCATCCGCTGCGCGACTTCTTTCTGTACCATCACCGTAATGCTTTCTGCCGGTATATGATTTTCAAACAGCCCCATAATAATCGGTGTTGTAATATAATAAGGCAGGTTTGCAGCTATTTTTATCGGTTTTCCGCCGTTTTTTTCCTGCACAAGCCCTGCGATGTCTACTTTTAAAATATCTTCATTTATAATTTCCACATTGTCATAGCTGCTCAGTGTATCATGCAGAATTTCAATCAGATTTTTATCGATCTCTACTGCTGCCACATATTTCGCATGTTCACACAGATACTGCGTCATTGTACCGATACCCGGCCCGATTTCCAGCACAAAATCATTCTTCTGTACTCCTGAGGCAGCTATAATCTTATCCATAACATGCGCATCAATCAAAAAATTCTGCCCAAATTTTTTTTGAAAACGAAAATTGTATTTTTGCAATACCGCAATTGTATTCTGCGGACAAACCAAATCACTCATTTTTATCCTTTCACAGCCTGCCTCAGTCCGCCTGGCTGACTGATTCTATTTCCCTGCCATAACCAACAGCTGTACCCGCCTTTCCCATTGGCTGGTTCTCACGTATACGGTACAGACGGTATGCATTTTCACTCGCTGCTTCTATGACTTTTTCTACTGCCACGCCTTTGATCTGTGCAATCTTTTCTGCTACATAGCTCAGGTACATAGACTGGTTACGTTTTCCCCGGTATGGTTCCGGTGCCATATAAGGACAGTCTGTTTCCAATAGAATGCTGCTTAGCGGAATCGTTTCTACGACCTCTCTTAATTTTTTTGCATTTTTAAATGTAACTACGCCGCCGACCCCGATGTAGTATCCCAGATCTACATACTGTCTGGCCATTTCAGCAGAATATGAAAAACAATGAATCACGCCGGACACATGCATGTCATGCGCTTTTTTCATAATTTCAAATGTATCTGCTGCTGCGTCCCTGGAATGAATAATGACCGGCAGTCCCGTATCCGCTGCCAGCTCGATCTGCCGCATAAACCAGTACCGCTGCCTCTGGCGCACCTCTTCTTCTTTGTCCCAGTAATAATCAAGTCCGATCTCACCGACTGCTGCCACCTTGGGATGCTCTGTCCTGGCACGGAGCCACTCCAGATTTTCCTCATTCAGGCAGTCTATTTCACTCGGGTGGACGCCGACTGCTGCATAGATAAAATCATACGATTCTGCCAGCAGTATGCTTTTTTTCGTCGTTTCGATTGTAGATCCTACATTGACAACCGGCGAGATCCCCTGCTGCGGCATGAAAGCCAGCAGCTCATCCCTGTCACTGTCAAACTGCTCATCTTCATAATGTGCATGCGTCTCAAAAATCATGCTGCCTGATCTTTTATCTTTATCCTGTACTTGTGATTCTGATATCATAATGAATTCTCCGCTTTATTAAAATAACCATATAAAAATCCCGGTAACTTATCGAAAATCGTTACCGGAATTAAATAAATATATAACTATAAATGAGCAAATATAGAAATTTGCACAAAACTACCCTACCAATTTC
>CAJUHV010000060.1 GCA_910586445.1 uncultured Eubacterium sp. | reverse complement strand
GGCGGAATGGTAAGCTGTTCCCGTGCCGTTGTAGAAAACGGTTGGAAACCGGTTGACTGTCAGGTAGGCCAGACAGGAAAGACGGTTCGTCCAAGCTTATACTTTGCAATCGGTATCTCCGGCGCTATCCAGCACGTAGCAGGTATGGAAGAGGCAGATATTATTATTGCAATCAATAAGGATGAAGATGCACCGATCTTTGATGTGGCAGATTATGGCATCGTAGGCGATCTGAATAAGATTGTGCCTGCATTGACTGCAGCATTAAAGGAAGAGCTTGGCAAATAAAAAGCATAAAAAGCATAATAGGAACCCTCAGTATCTTTGATAATACCGGGGGTTCTTTTTTCATGTCAATAGAAAGCTCCAGCGTGCTTTCTATTGTTAGATTTTAGGGCGTGTTCCATGGTATTTTTGAAAAGCATTTAAAAAACTCACGGTTATCCCAGTTAGATACCGGGCGGTAATCATAGGCAATGCCGTTTATGCAGAAATTCGGACAGCTGTCTGTAGCCATGGACAATTTTACAATTTCGCCATCCGACAGCGTCAGCTCCAGACAGGCCTGCTGATTTCCACAGTCGGCTCCGCCTAAAATATATTCTGCATTTTGAAACCATTGTTCAAACTTCTGCAGTATTTCTGTGTCTGTTATGGTCTGACTGTAGAATTTTCCTCCTGTTGACAGCGAGTTAACATCCAGTCTGGCAGATACGATATCTTTTATATTCGAAATATCATAAGCCTGATAACCGATGTTTTCTGCTAACATGATCTGTATATAGCTGCATAGCTCAGGCGCTTCTGTAATAAATTCCATCATGCCTTTTTTATTATCGTAAGAAGTGCAGTATAACAATCCGTCTTCAAAGCATGTAATCGTTTGATCATTATAAACAATCTGCCATCCGGTTTCTTTGTGCCCATTAAAGCTGTGATCCTCCGGCATTGCTTTGAAATCCAGCGCATTTAGCTGCGCTGACAGCTGTTTTTGTTCGCTGCCTGTAGGAATGTAGTAATAGGTATGGTACTCCCTCAGCATAGAAGGCTGTACGCCGATACATACTCTGCCGGGTTTGGGCTGCGTATAAAGCGCAGAGACGTTTTCGGGTGCAGCTTCTTTTGGATGATCTGCCTGAGAAGAATCCGATTTATTTTGGGCAGGATCATCCGCCTGTGGAGAATCCGGTTTATTTTGGGCAGGGTCATCCGCCTGTGGAGAATCTGATTTATTTTGGGCAGGATCATCCGGCTGTGAAGAATCTGTTTTGGTTTGGGCAGGATCATCCGCTTGGAAAGAGTCAGTTTCATTTTGGGTTCGGTGATCTGCCTGAAAAGAATCTGTTTCATTTAGGAGTGGATCATCTGCCTGAGAAGAATCGGCGCTGTTTTTGCCAGACGCTTCATAATCAGGCTGCTGTCTAGACGAGAGGATGTCTCCGGTGTCTTTTTTTGCAGGATTTGTCAAAAAACAGGCTGCTAAGATCACAAATACTGCGGCAGATGTCAGGATAATCCATAGTGTCGGCTTTTTGTAATTTAATATGGATTTCACCCGTTCTTTTATCCCTGCTTCTCCAAAAGCCAGCGGATATGCCATGAGCAGGCTTTTTTTCCCAGCACAGGACAACAGCACCTTAGAATACTCCTTCTTTTCGGCAAAAGTCATCTGCCGGGCTGTTTTTTCATCACACGCCAGCTCGATATCCCGGCAGAACAGAGCATATGCTGCCCAGCATAGGGGATGAAACCAATAAAGGCACAACAGCAGATATCCCAGCAGTTTCCACCAGTGGTCTTTTCTTTTAAGATGGGCAGATTCGTGTGCGAGGATATAACGCATTTCGTGTTCTGTCAAGGCGGAAGAAACATATATTTTTGGTCTGATTATGCCTAAAATAAATGGTGATTTTACAGTATCGCATATATAAATGCGATCCTTGACGCATACTGCTTCTGCTACGAGCATATGCAGCCTTATGATGCTGTAAGCTGCATAAAGAAACAATACGATCATACCGCAGACCCATATCAGGCCGGTGATAGAAGCGGCAGCCTGTAACGGTGGTGTGTGCTCTGTTTTATTATAGGCAAAGGTCTCTGACAGCATTGGGTTTATCGTGTTTTTTACGATAGTCAGCCGGCTGTCTATGGAAGGTATGTAATTTGGAGTGTTTCCTTCTAAAGTGGTGCTGATTTTGATGGGTTCGGTACTTGGCAGTAAGCTGAACGGGCTTTCGATGGAAAACGGGCAGATCAGCCTGAATGCCGGAGCTGCCCACAGTAAGCAGGCTGCCCATTTGGGAAGCTTTCTAAATATACGCCTGATGCATAAAACTGCCAGAATCAGCCAGCCGGCAGTAATGCTCATGTTTAATAGTTGTAAGAAAACAGTACTCATATTTATCGCTCCTCTGCCTGGTCGATCATCCTGCGGATGGCAGCCGCTTCATCGGATGAAATGGCTGAACCCTGTATAAATGCGGCAATAAATGCCGGAAGGGAACCGTCGAAGGTATCTTCCACATATTTCCTGCTCTGGCGGGCATAAAATTCATCTCTGGAAATCATAGCTGTTACGACTCCGTTTTGATTTTGAAACAGCCCTTTGTCAATTAACCTGCGCAGCACATTATGTGCCGTAGTTCTCTTCCAGTTGAATTCTGCCGCGGTCATTTTTACCAGTTCGGATGAAGTAACCGGCTCATGTGCCCAGATCATATCGGCATAGCGTGATTCAATTACACCTAATCGTATTTCTGTCATTTGTCTGCTCCTCCTTTCACAGACCATACATTGTGGTCTTTAATACAGACTACATCATATAGTCTCGCATGTCAATAGAAACATGGAAGGATGAAACATTTTATTTCTACTTGAAAAATATCGTACTGGCAGTTAAAATGCTATAAGGGTGTATTATGAAGTCGGTATTGCAGCATGAATAGCAGCATAAATAGCGGCATGAATAGCGGCATGAATGAATGGCAGCATGAATAATAGATTGGTAACGGAGAATAACAGATGAATGCGATAGATTTATTTGCTGGCTGCGGCGGATTGTCCAAAGGCTTTATGGATGCAGGATTTGATATTCTGGTCGGTGTGGACAATGATCAGGCAGCGTTAAATACTTTTGAAAAAAATCATAATGGAGCGGCTGTTTTAAATGCGGATCTGTCAAAGCAGGAGACCTATGATGAAATAAAAAAGATTGCGGCAGGCAGGAAAATAGATGTGATTATTGCAGGGCCGCCCTGTCAGGGATTTTCGTTAACGGGGCCCAGGAATTTTGATGATAAGAGAAATAAGCTGTATCTGGCTGTTATCGAGATGGTCAAGCGTTTTGAGCCGGAAGGATTTATTATTGAGAATGTACCCGGCATGAAGACACTGTATAAAGGGCAGATCAGGGACGAGATTATTCGAAGGTTTGAAAAGATGGGCTACAATGTCGATTCAGATATTTTATGCGCGGCTGATTTTGGTGTACCCCAGCTGAGAAAAAGGCTTATTTTTATGGGCGTCAAAAAAAAGTATGGGAAGCCGAAGCTGCCTCTGCCGCGTTTTGAGCCGGAAAAATATAGGACGTGCAAAGAGGCGATCGGTGATCTGCCGTCCAGAGTCGGGGAGCTGGGACAGGAAGTCGATACATACACATGTGAGCCGCAGTCAGATTATCAAAAGCTTATGAGAGGGAATATGGACGTACTGTATAATCATGTTGCGACCAATCATACACAGATGGTAAAAGATACGATTGCCCTGGTGCCGGAAGGCGGCAATTATAAGGATCTTCCGCCGGGATGGGGAGAGAGCCGCAGGTTTAACGAGGCGTGGACAAGGTATGATGGAAATAAGCCGTCCAGGACGATTGATACGGGGCATAGAAACCATTTTCATTATAAATATAACAGGGTGCCGACGATTCGGGAAAATGCAAGGCTGCAGTCATTCCCGGATAATTTTGTGTTTACCGGCACAAGGACGCAGCAGAACCGGCAGGTCGGCAATGCCGTACCGCCGCTGTTAGGGCAGGCGCTTGGAGAGACGCTGCTGGAAATCATATCGTCTGATCAAAAAGGCGGGGAGAAACAGGATGGACGTAAAAAAGATCAATACAATTGATTTATTTGCCGGGTGCGGCGGGCTGATGGACGGGTTTGAGCAGTCCGGCCATTACGAGACAGTTGCGGCTGTTGAATGGGAAAAAGCACCATGCAGCAATCTGGCTGTCCGGTTAAAGGAAAAGTGGAAATACACAGATGCAGAGAGCAGGGTGCTGCGGTTTGACATCCAGCGCACGGAGGAATTGTGCAGCGGCTGGGATGATGATGAATATGGTACTTCGGGCGGACTTGACCCGCTCATTAAAGCGGCCGGCGGCATTGACGTGATTATCGGAGGCCCGCCCTGTCAGGCTTATTCGATTGCAGGCCGTGTCAGGGACGAAAACGGCATGCGGGACGACTACCGGAATTATTTGTTTGAGAGCTATTTAAAAGTGGTCAGCAGATATCGGCCGTGTGCGTTTGTATTTGAAAATGTGCCGGGTATTTTGAGCGCGAAGCCGGGCGACCGCCCGATTATTGAGATTATAAAAGAAAGCTTTGATCAGGCAGGCTATCAGGTACTGCCTGATTTAAAAAAAGCCGTGATTGATTTTACCGAATACGGCGTGCCGCAGAACCGTAAGAGGATGATTATTCTGGGGCTTCATAAAAGCACGTTTGGCGAAGAGCAGTGTCTTAAAATGGTAGAAGATTTTTATGCCGATATACTGCCGAAATATAAAGTAAAAAAGAAAAAGACTGTGGCAGATGCGATCAAAGACCTGCCGGGATTATATCCGCTGAAAAATGAAATGCAGGAGAGGCGGTATCAGGGCAGAAAGCTGTCTCATTCACTGCCGCAGCCGTTTGTGCCCAATCATGTGGCGAGATGGCAGAGCAGGCGGGATATGGGCATATTTGAGCTGCTGACAAAGGATATAGAGTCCGGCAGGAATGAATATGTCTCCGCGCAGGCGCTCAAAGATCTGTATACACAAAAGACAGGCAGGAAATCCAATGTACATAAGTATCACGTGCTCCGGTGGAACGAACCAAGCAACCTGATTCCGGCACATCTGTACAAAGACGGGCTGCGGCATATTCATCCAGATCCGGCGCAGCTGCGTACGATTACGGTGCGGGAGGCAGCAAGGCTGCAGACATTTTCGGATGACTATATTTTTTACGGGAGCAATGTGGATACTTACAAGATGATCGGCAACGCCGTACCACCGCAGTTTTCGAAGCAGCTGGCGGAGGCGGTTTACGATTTATTCCTGCGGGGTGCTTCAATAAAAGAACAATTGTAAAAACGGATGCGGGGGAAATCATATGGCATATAAGACCAGACAGGCGACAGAGGCGCTGGATCGATATTTAAACATAAAAAGCACGGATAAAAAATACATTCCCGATACAAAGCAGAGGGGAATTATGCTGCAGCTGCAGTCCGGTGAACATATTGTCATTTTTGTATATCCTCTGGTGCATAAGCAGGATAATACGAAAAATTACTTTGATACAAGAGACAGCGGTGCCTATGAAAGGGGCGTTGCATGGAAATTTGCCATGCAGTATCATATGAAATTTTTCTGTTTTGGCGTCAATGATGAGGTGGGAAAATACAAAGACTATGTATTCAGCCTCGAGTGTAATGAAGCAAAAATCGAGTGGATTTCCGGTACGAAAAATGGTGTCAGAAATGGGGCTGGAAATCAGATTATTATTCCAAATGATTATGTTCCGGTCAAAAAATTTGAGCGGATCACAAATAAGCTCGGGATATTTATAGCGGTCGTCCATAAAGACGCCCTGTGGGATTATCTGGATAAATACGATAACCGTCCGTATATGGAGGATGAAGAAGAATTAAGAAAGCTGATCCATGATCTTGTATCGGAACGTCAGGAAGTTCCGCAGAATGATGCAGCAGAAGTGCAGAATATATTACAAAGCGAAGCTGAATTGGGAGTACAGAATGTAATACGAAATGTAGCTGGATCAGGAGCACAGAATATATTGCCAAATGAAGCTGAATCAGACAGACAGAATATGCTGCCAAACGAAGCTGAATTACAAAGACAGAATATAATACGAAATGAAGCCGGATCAGGAGAGCAGAATGTAATACAAAGTGGCTCTGAATTAAATCAGCAGAATATTTTACTAAGTGCGTCTGGATCAGAACGGCAGGGAATGCTGACGGATCAGGCACGAATAACAGAAGATTCTGATGCAGGAAACGGTGATATCAGCCGTAATTCTGCGGAAAAGGAAAAGCCGGCTGTATTTATACCGCCTGTTTATTATACGCATATAGATGAACTGCTGCAGCCGCGCGGCAGGCGTTATGAGCGCAACAGAATCGTGTTTGGCGCGCCGGGAACAGGCAAGAGCCATCGGTTTAAAAAAGATGCCAGGCAGCTGCTTGACGGCAATGGCGGTACATTTGAACGTGTGACTTTTCATCCAGATTATACGTATGCGCAATTTGTAGGAACCTATAAGCCTGTATCCAGGGGAGGGGATATCGAGTATGAGTTTGTGCCGGGGCCGTTTATGCGCGTCTATGCAGAAGCACTCAGAAGCGGAAGGAGCAGCACACCAAAGCCGCATCTGCTGTTAATCGAGGAAATCAACAGGGCAAAGGTGGCTGCGGTATTTGGAGATGTATTTCAGCTGCTGGACCGTGATGAGAACGGGGTGAGTGAATATGAAATCCATGCCTCTGAAGATATCCGCAGATATCTGGCAGACCAGCTGGGCGGTGAGCCGGAGGCTTATACAAAGCTCCAGCTGCCGGATAATATGTTTATCTGGGCCACAATGAACAGTGCTGACCAGGGGGTGTTTGCGATGGACACAGCTTTTAAACGGCGGTGGAATTTTGAATATATCGGAATTAATGAAAATGATAAAGATATTCGGTGCGGGGTCATGCTTGGAGAGCATAGCGAGGCGGTATTTACAGACTGGAACCGCCTGCGCAGAGCGTTAAATGACAAGCTGGCATATGAATATAAGGTAAACGAGGACAAGCTGATGGGGCCGTATTTTCTATCTAAGGATGTGATACGGACAAAAAAGGGTGAACCAGATCAGGAGAATCTGACTCCGGGAAATTTGACTCAAGAAAATTTGACCCAAGAAAATTTGATTCAAGAAAATCTGACTCTGGGAAATTTGACTCAAGAAAATTTGACCCAAGAAAATTTGATTCAAGAAAATTTGACTCCGGAAAATCTGACTCCGGAAAATTTGATTCAGGACATGCCTGATTCTAAAGAGATGCTTTTGGAAAAGGAGGGTGTACTGGATCAGGAGCTGCTTCAGCCAGGGCCTGCAGAAGCAGCGGACCGGGATTATTTTATTCAGTCATTTAAGAGCAAGGTCATTATGTATCTGTATGAAGATGCTGCAAAACAGTATAAGCATAAGCTGTTTTCGGGCAGCGGATGCGACAGCAGCAGGTATTCTGCTGTATGTGAAGCATTCGAAAAGATGGGAATGCGTATTTTTGGGGATGACTTTAAGGAAAAGTATTATGATGTGCAGGAAGGGTAGGATCTTTGTCTGGACATATATCTTATATTTATTTAGAAAGGCAGAACAGCATGCAGATCATTTCGCGTTTTGTCAGAGAGCAGAAGCGCTATACAAAGAAGCAGCTGCAGCAGATGTTTTTATGCAATGACCAGCAGATCATACAGTTTTTAAAAAAACTAAAAGCATACGGGGTTTTAAAATGTGTCAAATATAGCGCTAGGCAGAAAGAGCTTTCCGATTTGGCAGAAGAAGATCTTATTGTAATAGAGGATGCTGTAATAGAGGATGCGCAAGAACATGAGGCAGGCTGCTATGTGTTTGTCTATGTCGGAGTCATAACAATCGGCAGCCGCGTTTTAAAAATATATCCCAAATACCTGCGGTCTGCGCCAGAGCCGCTGGCAGAAATGCGTCAGGTATTAAAGGTGCTGGAGCGGTATGCCGGATCAAAAGAGCAGACAGTGGATTTCTATTATGGGGAAGGCGGGCAGAACAGCTTTCATCTGCTGTCAGTGATTTTATATCTGCTGCATGATTATTATGAATATGGTGTGTATGTAAACAGCGAAGATACGGTGGAAGTAAACGGAGACGGGGAGATCGTCTGGGAGAAGACGATCAGCGAATGCATGCCTCTGATTCGAAAAAATCGTCCCTATTATGCAGAGATCTATACGAGGCATACCGATTATGATGACCTGGACTATTTTAAGCGTCTGCATGAATTTATTTTGACGGAATGCTCTATGCAGCTGCATGCGGCTCAGCTTGAGGAGCTGTTTGATCTTGACCCGGTGAGGCTGTCTGACGCGCAGCGCGATGATTTTGGGGAAAAAGAATATATACTGGAGCGGATTATGGCAGAGCTGGGCGTGCAGTTTCAGACACACAGGCAGCTGCTGCTCAAGACGATGTATGCTTATATTGCGCAGGAACAGAAATTGCTGGACGATGAGCATGGACTGAGCATGTACGGGACGAATGCATTTCATATGGTGTGGGAAAAAGTATGTGCAGACGTATTTGACAGCCAGCTGCTGCTGCCGCTTGGCCGATTGAAGCTCCCGGTTCCTCTGGCTGAGAGCTTTCGTGGAAAAAAGAACCTGCTGGCTTTGATCGAAAAGCCTTTCTGGCAGTTGGATGGGACTGGAACCTATGCAGAGGATACGCTGCGTCCGGATTTTGCGGCAGTGGTCCAGCTGGATGGAACGGACTGTTTTGTAATTCTGGATGCGAAATATTATGTGATTCCAGCTGTGGAAGGGCAGGATCTAAGCGGCTGCCCCGGTGTAGGTGATGTGACCAAGCAGTATTTGTATGAACTGGCTTACCGGCCCTTTGTTGAAGCACACGGCATAGGGGCGTTACAAAACTGTTTTGTAATGCCGGCCGAACAGGGTCAGATCAAAAGACAGGGCACCGTAAGCTTATCGATGATGAAAAGATTAGGGTTGGGGGATATACAGGTCTGCCTTGTGCCGGCAGGGATCTTGTTTCAGCATTATCTGGCGGGCACGCATATAGAGCTGTCGCTGCTGCTGGAGCATGATTGAGTACTCTAAGAGTGTGTTTTGGTGTTCTGGAGATTTTTTAAATAATTGAAAGCTCTGCATATGAACTGTTGTACATACCGTATGGTATGGGAAGACGGTTCGTATGCAGAGCTTTTGTTATATAAGGCTTTAGCGGGACTGAAGCTGCCACGCAGCCTGTAATTGTTACAAATTGGTTACATTAATATATGGCTGAGTATGTCATAATGGTTATGGAGGAATGCACGGATGAAAGCAAAAATTTTAGTGATAGAGGATGAGGCTGCGATCAATGACATGATCTGTATGGGATTAGAGGCAACTGGGTATGAAACGGAGGCTTTTTTAGACGGAGCACTGGCAAGCGAGGCCCTTGTAAAAAATCATGATTATGGATGTGCGGTTGTGGATATTATGCTGCCTGGGAAAGATGGATTTGCGCTTCTTTTCGAGCTGCAAAATTATGATGTGCCGGTTATATTTCTTACCGCAAGGGGAGATTTGCCAAGCAAGGTGAAGGGGCTGGCAGGAGGGGCACAAGACTATATGGTAAAGCCGTTTGAGATGATCGAGCTGATTCTGCGTATTGAAAATATATTAAAGCGACGTCAAATGCATGAGACAGTGATCTGTATCAAAGATGTTGTGATAGAGCCGGAAAAAAGGCTGGTTACGAAGGCGGGCCGGGAGGTTTATTTAAAACCGCTGGAATTTGACTGTCTGATGGTGCTGATACGCAATAAAAATAAAGCGCTGACCAGAAAGCAGCTGCTGGGAGCGCTGTGGGGCATGGAGTTTGAGGGAGAGACAAGGACTGTGGATGCACATATTGGGAGGATACGCAAAAAATTGGAATTTTGGGATGTGATCAAAACGATTCCGCGGATAGGGTATCGCCTGGAAGCAGAGGACTAAGGAAAATCAGCAAATAGTAAGGGACGGGAGGTGCAGGTTCAATGAGATTATTTCGAAAGATTTACCTGCAGGTATTAATCGGCATGATGGTGCTTGCATTCGGAATGCTCGTTTTATTGCTATGGGAAGTGCACAGATACAGCAGGTTGGATATCTGCAGATATGAAGAAGGCGAAATCAGGAACAATATGAATGCAATACATGAAAAAATACAGAGAGAGGAAATGATTTCGGCTGCGGGAACCGTAAAAAATGCGTTAGTAGTGTATGAATTTCGCAATGCATTTGGAGACCGAGGAGTTTTATGGCGAAGCGGAAAAGAAGTGTATAACAATTCGCCCTATTATTTTGACAAAGAAGCGCTGGATAAAAAATGTCTGGCAGAAAAAAAGAAAGAAATAAATACAAATAAAAATACAAATAAAAATACAAATGAAAATATAAATGAAAATACAAAAAAACATATTTTGTATGAAAGCCTGCTTCAGCAGGCAGAAGGAAAAAGGCTGCTTATATTTTATCAGGCAGACGCAGGATTTGGGGAGGATGAATACAGCTATGTCGTATATCAGGATATTACAGACCTCTATCAGCGGACAAGAAAGCTGTTCTGCCATGGACTGGGGATTGCTTTTTGTATGACTGCGATTGCCGGAATCGTGCTTTACCGGGGTATTTATCAGTCCATACAGCCGCTTGCGGCCCTAAAGCAGGCAGCAGTGCGTATTTCCGGCGGAGATTACAGCGCCAGAGTTATGGAATACGGAAACAGGACAGGAAAAGAGCAGGATGAAATCGCGCAGGTGACAGATAGTTTTAATAAAATGGCACACAAGGTGCAGGAACATATGAATATACTTTCAGAGACAAATGAAAATCAGCAGCAGCTGCTGGGCAGTCTTGCGCACGAGCTGAAAACACCGCTTACTGCTATAATCGGGAACGCGGATCTGCTGCTTACGGTATCTTTAAAGGAGGCAGGCCGTACAAAGGCGCTTAACTATATTTTGGAAGAAGCAAGGCGGCTTTCAAGATTGTCTGAAAAAATGCTAGAGCTGGCCGGCTTGTCCCAGCGTAAAGGTTTTATTATCAAAAAAGAAACAGAAGTGAGGGGGCTGCTTAATCAGCTGAAAGCATCCGCAGCATTCCGGCTGAAAGAAAAGAAACTGCATTTGGAAATAAAGTGCGTGCCATATAACCTGAAAAAGGATATGGATAAGGATCTGATGCTGAGCCTGCTGATTAATCTGGTGGATAATGCCTGTAAGGCGTCTGGTGAGGAGACAGCTGTTATTGTGTCGGCAGAGGAGACAGGCATATATGTGCAGGATTTTGGGTCAGGCATTCCGCAGGAGGAATTGTGCCGGGTAACAGAAGCATTTTACAGAATCGATCCATCACGTGCGGGTAATGGAGGAGCGGGGCTTGGCCTGGCTTTGTGCAGCCGGATTGCCGAGCTGCACGACGGTGTCCTGCGGATTGAAAGCATAGAAGGGGAAGGCACGACGGCGGCTGTGTTATGGTGAAATACAGAGGGTATATGTAAAGCATAGCAAAATCAGGAAGTGATAAACCTCAATTTCTGCCTGGGCAATATGGATGTTTACAATATGGTTACAGGTCGGAAGGGATTTGGTGTATAGAATCGGTTTATGATATCGGTGTAACAAAAATATCGATAGGAGGACACACAAATGAAACGTAAACAAATGATCTGGTCGGCAGGCATTCTGCTGGGCGCGGGACTGCTTTTGAAAACGGCAGGTACGCCGGAAAGTCCCATTGTGAGACTAAAAAGCGAGGCAGCAGTCAGCAGCCGGGAAACAATTTTATCAGACAATGAAACAGAAAAAACGGCGGCATTAAGGGAGAAGACAGGAGAGAATAAGCAGCCAGAGCAAAATCAGGCAGGAGAAAATGGGCAGCCTGTACAGGGGCAGAGTGTGAATACGAACGGTGCAGCGGATGGTGGTACGATTCGTTCCGTTTTACAGGCCCCATCGAGGTATCGGAGTAAGGCGGAAGACCTAAATGGAAGGCTGAAAATCCTTACGGATGCTGTAGTTGAGGTGCCGGATGTAAACAAAGTATCATCAGTCGCCGTCAGGCCGCATTCTTTTGAGCAGCCGGATATTGACAAAATTACAGAAGCTTTTTTTGGAGAGGCGGATGTGTATGATGCGAAAGCATATATACAGGATAAAACACTTCAGAAACTGGAAAAACCGTATATATTTGAACAGGAGCAGATCGATGCATGGGATAAAACACGCGGCGTGACAAACAAAGTATATGGTGCTGCCTTATCGGATAATGGGGCATATTTTCGGTATGATCTGGAAAAAAGAGACCGTATGCCTATGAGTGTCTGGATCAAAAGAGTCAGCAGCTTTGATCAGCTGGACGATGTGAATCCGTATGGCTGGTTTGAATATGACTCGATGAAATCACTGTATGAATGGGTGCCGGAGAAAAAAGCACTCAGGGAAATGATCGGTATATCTAAAAAAGAGGCACAGAACATAGCAGATGAAATGGCTGCAAAATTAGATCTGCCGGGCATGCAGGCGTCCGTCTGTGAATATGTCATTGAATTAGATCGGAAGTATCAGGGTGCGCCTCAGAAGGAGAATATGATAAATGCCGGATATGTATTTCATTATACAAGAAATATAAACGAAATGCCGGTCACTTATACTATGGAGTCTGGCGGCAGGCCGGAGACATTCGATGTATATGTTACGAAAGACGGCATTGACGAAATTTCCCTGTCCAATCTATATGAAACAGGGGAAATAAAGACAGAAAACCTGGAGCTGCTCCCATTTGCCGACATTATGGCAGTGTATGAAAAAATGATGGCAGTGCGAAACACAGGATTGTTTCAAGATGAACGGGGATCGGGAAAAGACGTGGGTGTTCCGGTGCGGACAGGTACCTATTATACGAAAAAGATCAAGCTCGGTTATATGCGGATATGCAGTCCGCAGCCGGAGCAGAATCAGGATGTGCTGATTCCGGTATGGGATTTTTTTGGAGAATATGATCTATCTTATGATGGGGTTCACACAACGCGGGTCAAAGACACAGCAAAGAGCTTTTTAACGATTCACGCAGTGGATGGAACTGTAATTGACAGGGCAGCAGGTTATTGAAAAACTTTTAAATTGATTTAGAGGGGGCTGTCGCACTAAGACTATGAAGAAAAGTATTTACAAGATCTAGCGGAATCCGATTTGGAATGAAATCTATATCTTGAATATGCAGTCTCTGCTGCGACAGCCCCTCCAGCCAGTTTCTAAATAATGCCCAGAAATCTTGGCCTGTTTCTTTATATTTATAGAAGCTCCAGCCAGTTTCCAAATAATGCCCAGAAATCTTGGCTTGTTCCTTTGTATTTATAGAAGCCGCTGGCAGTGCGTATTATATTACAGGTGTCTGTGGCCGGATAAATGATGCCGATTGTGCCGTCTGCACGCGTCAGGTACATCGGATCATAAAAAGGACAGGCAGCAGCAGAGGCTTTATCTGCCAAAGCGCAGTTTTTTTCAAGATAACTAAGCGCAGCGGGGGCATTTACAGAACACATTTTACCATCAATAAACATCTCAATTTTTACAAGGTCATGCAGATCCTCCGGTTCAAAATAGACGGCATTTTCGTAGCCTTCTGGCACAAAAAATCTGCGGTAGATGCTGTCATTTTCTGACCATGAGATACTGCCTATTGTGTATCTTTCACTGAGCATGCAGTAAACTTTCTTTCCTGATTCCTTGTAAAAGCCGCTGCGTCTGTCTTGTGCAATGCCGCGGTACAATGCGGTACCTGTAAGGTCATACAGCTCTTTTCGAAGTGTATTGTCAGCTGTCGAATAGACATACATCTCATCAGAATGCATCGGGTGCAGATATACCGCCGAGCCGTCTTTGGAAACATTTACCTCGCAGGCGTTGTCTCCCTGTGTATACGAACAGCCGATCGGCTTTAAATCCAATGCGCGTATAATCGATTGTGAGGTTTTGGAATATACAAATAAACCAAAACAGCCGCCAAAAATAATATTGTTTTTATCTACGTAATATAGCTGGACACCGTCGGCTCCAGTTATTTCGGATAAGCTGATCACAGGCGTTTTCACTTCTAACCATGCCGTTTTTTCTGCGGTGCCGCCTGAGCTGTTTTTGGATGTATGGTCTGCATTTGGGCTGTCTAAGCTGCTGACGGGATCGATCCGTGCGGTTTTAGTATCCGCTTTTTGCACATCGTTTTCGACAGGATTTGTCAAAAGGCCGACGGACAGTAATGCGACGGCCGCGACGCCCGCAGCTGCAATAATAAGCAGCGGCTTTTTATAAGCGATAATATGCTGTATCCGTTTTTTGGGACTGCCTTTGGAAAACGCAGGCGGCATTATTGCTGTCCTGCCGGCATGGGCAGACAAAGACAGCAGGGCCATAGCGTATGACTGGCGGTAGGCTTCGGACTTTGAGCGGATCACTGCCTCGTCACAGGCAAATTCAATATCTTTATTTACAAAATAATAAGCTGCCCATATGAGAGGATGAAACCAATATATGGATGTCAGTACAAACAGGATTATCTTAATAATATGATCTTTCCTCTTTATATGCATTTTTTCATGGCAGATGACAAATTCACTGAACTCGCTGGAAATATTGGATGGCAGATAAATACGCGGTTTCAATATACCAAGCACAAATGCAGCAGGTATTCCGTCAGCAAGATAAATGTTTTCCTGTTTTTGTATGCTCATGCAAAGCTTTTTCTGCAGGCAGACCGCAGAAGCTGTTCCATAGAGCAGAAAGAAACATATGCCCACAGCCCATAGAACGGACAGGATGGGCAGCAGGCTCTGCAGCGGGTCAGGCGAAGAGGCGGCAGGAGATAATGGCAGTATGTGGTCTGCCCGCGGGCCGGATGAACCTGGGGCAGATTTAGATATAATCTGTAAGTCAGGCGGAGAAATCTCTGTCATTTTAATTGAAGCAGGCGATGTCTGCGCCGGCAGAAGGCTGAACGCGCTCTGTGGGAAGACAGGCAGGGCCAGACGCAGGAATGGAAGTAACCATAACAGACAGATATATTTTTTGGGAACATGGAGTGCATTTAAAATAATCCGGGCGGCGGCGATGACTACAACAGCGATGCCTGCCCGATATCCTGTATCTAATATGTGTATAAAAAACTGTATAAATGCGCTATTCATAAATACCTCCTATGTAAGCAGGCCGCTTAAATTTTTATGGCCGGCAGAATCAAGATCATCAATGATTTTTTTTGATTATTTGTTCAATCTCTTGAATTTCATGTTCAGATAATTGATTTTTAGAGGTAAAGGCTGCTAAAAAGCTGGGCAGTGAGCCTCCAAAAGAACGGTCTACGTATTGCGTGCTCTGCCTTGCATAAAATTCCTGCCGGGTAATCAGTACTGCTACAGTACCGTGCTGGTTTTCAAAGATGCCACGTGCAATAAATTTTTTTAATACCGTATAGCTGGTTGTGCGTTTCCAGCCTAATTCTTTTTCGCAGAGCCTGATTAAGCTGCTGGTCGATAATGGAGCATTTTCCCATACAATATCAGCAAACCTGCTTTCAATCATCCCTAAAGAATATTCGTCCATGGCGTTTCTCCCTTCATTTGAATTGTCTATATGCTATAGACTATCTAAAGTCTATAACATATAGACAGATCTGTCAACTGTTATTTTGGCACCTGATATTATTTTTGCCATAAAATGAAATCGTATATAGTATGGCGGCAGCATTTGTGATAAGATAAATATGAAAAGATAAAGTAAATCAGACAGAACGGGGGATGCTATACAATAGATGAAAATTGAAAATACGCTTGCAAAAAATATCTCAGCTGTCCGGGATAAGGCAGCATATGATACGGCATGCAAACGGCTGCTTGCTAATAAAATTATTCTTGCATGGATCATGAAAAGCTGTCTGGAAGAGTACAGGGATTTTGGTGTAGATGAAATTGCAGATCATTATATAGAAGGTGAGCCGCTGATTGCAGGCATGGCGGTAAACCCTGACGAAGAAGCGTGCCGCGATGGGGAGCAGATCAAGGGTGCCAGAACTGAGGACAGTACGATAAAAGAAGGAACGGTTACGTATGATATCCGCTTTTATGCAGCAGTTCCGCGATCGGGGGAATTATTGAGCCTGATTATTAATGTGGAGGCGCAGAATAACTTCTATCCGGGATATCCGGTCATTAAGCGGGGAATATATTACTGCAGCCGGATGGTTTCTTCGCAGTATGGCATAGAATTTGAAAATGCTCATTATGAGAAGATTAAAAAAGTCTATTCAATCTGGGTGTGTGCAGATCCGCCTAGGTATAGGGAAAATACAATCAACCGGTATTTCATTCAGGAAGAACAGCTGGTTGGGAAGGCGGCAGAGAAGAGGGAAAATTACGACCTGCTTGTGGCAGTTATGATCTGCCTTGGAGATTCTTCGGGTGATAATTATACAGGGATTCTGAAATTACTGGATGTGCTGCTGTCTTCCGAAAGAAAACCAGAGGAAAAGAAGAAAATTCTGCAGGATGAGTTTGACATAATGATGACAAAAGAATTAGAAAGTGAGGTGTCAAAGATGTGTAATTTAAGTGATGGCATAGAGAAGAGGGGAATAGAAGCAGGCATAAAAACAGGCATAAAAGCAGGTATTTTAGGTTCTGTCAGAAACCTGATGGAAAGCATGGGGTGGACTGCGGAGCAGGCGATGAAGGCATTGAAAATACCAGAGGCGGAACAGCGGGTGTATGCGGAGGAATTAAAAAAGTGACGGCGTGTGCAGCGGATGGAGGCTGTTTTTGATGGTAAGGGTCTGCAGCAGGAAATATGATACTATAGGATCTGAGCTGAAAGTACAAAATGCTTTTTGCGGAATGTAGGGAACATTACCGCAGAAAGCATTTTTTGTATATAAATGGGCAGTAAGTTATGGTCAGATAGTTCCGAAACAGTTCAAATTATGTTAAGATAATTATTGAAAGAATGCGGAGATTTTCAAGTAATGGCTAAAAAATAGAGGATTATCCGTACAAATCACTAAGGGGATTTATCAAATACGTAAGAAACGGGGATTTATCTGATTATGGAAATAAAGGTGAACTTAAAATCCATTGGGAAACGCAGGCAGGAGGTAAAGCCGGAGGTTTATCAAATCAAAGGACAGCCTGCCAGTGTCAGGGAGCTGATCTGTGCGGTGACAGAAAGCGGAGTTTGTGCTTTTAGCAAAAAAGCGCAGTCTGCGGAGCTGCTGCAGTGTCTGACAAAAGAAGAAATAGACGTGCAGGCGCAGTCTGGAAAAGTATCTTTCGGCAGTATTTATGGTGAGACGGAGGCAGAGCTTGAAAAAGCGCAGGAGAATGCGGTGCAGTGCTTTGAAGATGGCATTTACCGTATTTTTATGGACGGCGTGCCGCTTGAATCGCTGGATGAGGCGGTATGCATTACGGAGGATAGTGAATTTACATTTGTGAGGATGACGATGCTGTCAGGGAGGATGTGGTAAGATGGCGAAATACGATTACGGTACACGCAGGGAGATTACGATTCAGCGTGAAGAACAGTTAAAGCAGCGCATGAAAAAGGCTAAGGTCTTCGGGGCTGATATCAAGCTGGCGCAGGAAATAGGACAGCTGCTGTACAGCAGGCAGGAGCAGATCGGGCAGATTACACGGCAGTTTTATGATGACAAAGAAAAAAAGCCGTCTGAGTGGTTTATGCAGAAAGGGATACTTCCTGCGTCACGGGTACATAAGGGCCTGCTGGATGCGTTCGTACCAGCGGGGTATCAGGAGTCTTTTTTGTATATGATCGATAAACTGAATCAGTTTTCATTTTCCCGAGGATGGTACCGCAGGATCGTGCGCACGGCAGGATACGGGCCGCAGATGTATCGGGTATTTTCGCTTATGGCAGCTTATGAAAAGCTGTTTTACTTCGGGGAGAATCTGGTAGATCTTATTTATCAGCGGATGGATGAGGAGAAGCTGGATTATATCAAAAATGAGTGGAATTTCAGCCAGAATTTCAGTCTGATCTATGCGGCGGAGATTGACCGGGGAAATCAGGAGGTAATTCGGGCGTTTGAGGATCTTATTTACAGTGAAAATAGTGCTGCGTATTTAGACCGGGAAATGATACTGGGAATCTTCCAGTCGGATAATCATAAGCTGCATAAGATGATGGGCGACCTGCTGCTTGCGGCAAGGCTGCAGGAAGGGCTTAGGCAGGTAATTTGTGAAACGGTAGATGAAGGGACGAAAGAGGCTTTTTTGACGATTCTTCAAGTGATTGAGGAAAATCAGCTGATCCGATATTCATCCGTGCAGAGGGCTGTTTCTGTGTGGATTGGTATTTTTAATGAAAACAGCGTGGACAGGGTCAGCCAAAAGCTGCTGCAGCTGATGGGACAGTGCCTGCGTGATCCAGATTTTTGTCAAAAACAGCTGAAGACGGATGATGCGGTTGCGGTCAGTGTCGCACTCTGGGCACTGGGAGCCGCAGAGGTAGAGGAGGCAGTGGCGGCAATGGCGCAGCTGATTGACCATGGAACCAAAAATCAGAAGCTGATCGCCTCGTATTATAATGAGAATCTGTATGATGAAAGCTTGAAAATACGTATGGCGCGGAAAGTAGTTTTGGAGCATACAGATGATCTGGAGCTGGCGGCAGCGTTTATGCCGGCATATACGCTGCGTCTTAGGGAGAATATTCAAGGGCTGCTGTATTATGACCAGACACATCCTATGGAGATGACTGTACCGAAACGGGCTGTTCTGACAGATTATTTTATAGATCAAGAGGATGCACTGGTGCAGTATGAAAAATTTTGGAGTATTTATAAGCAGCTGCCGAAAAAAGGTGTTGTCTATGACCCATGCATATTTCCATGGCACCGGGTAGAATTAAAGCCGTCGGCGCTGGTCTGCCAGCTGGCTTTTACGGCGTATGTGTTAAATGATGAGGATAAAATCACTCAGATGGCGGAGCTTTTAGGGGAAATATCAAGCAATGGGTATGAACGGGGATATCTGCTGAATCTGCTTTTGTATAATCCGGCAAATCAAAAGCAGAAAGAGCTGTTGATTCAATATATGGGCAATGCCGAGGGATCTACATCGGATAAAGCGATAGCCATAGCAAGAAGGCTGTCATTTACAAAAAGCGATTACAGGCTGATGGAAGATATGCTTAGGTTTAAACGGAGCAGGCTGCGCAGCACGCTGCTGGAATTTTTAGAGGATCAGGATGAGGAATGCATGCAGGAATGCCTGCAGCGGCTTTTGACGGATAAAAAAGAAGAAAAGCGAAGCGCCGGACTGGATCTGCTGCTGCGGATTTCCAAGCAAAAAGAGAAGTCAGCCTTTTATCAGAGCGTGCAGCCGATGGCAGCTCTGATTCAAAAACCAACAGATAAAGAGCAGATTTTAATAGAGGAGATCTTAGGAACGCCGGAAGAATCAGTGCCGGCCTGTGAGCAGGCAGGATATGGCATTTATGATCCTGCCGTATGCCCGGATCTGCCAAAACCGGATAAGGGCCGCGACGCTGTGCTTCGCTGTATGCCGCTGTCAGAGGATGAAATCATACGCAGGGTAAAAAAGCTGGATGCATTGATCCGGGAATATAAAGACTATGAATACGATGCAGCATCCGGTGACAGACAGCTGCTTGGAAATGCTTTTCGGATGCTGAAGGAGGGCAGCAGCCAAAATGAAGCAAGGGATTTTGATGATAGATATCGTCTGAAAAATTATCCGCTGGAAGAACAATTAAGGGCATATTATGAACAGGAGATCGGAGATTATGGGACATTTGTAGAATGGGAGGCATGGATTCTGCTTCATAATGCGGAATTGTATGAAAAGTCACGCGTGTTTTATGAAGCAGTTTTTGGAAAAATGCCGTTTCGTCCGCAATCGGTGGAGCTTGCATATCCGAAACATATTCAGGATATCCGTTTTGTCTTCCGCTATGAATACATGGACAGACATCTGCTGTTCCAGGCAGGGCTGCAGGCGGCGGCAGCACTCCGCCAGGCAGCCGGGCCGCAGAACAGGGCAGTGTCTTTTCATTATAATTTATACAATGGAATGCAGGCGGAATCATGGGTTCCAATCGAAAATCTGAGATTTTTAGACCGTTTTTTGGAAGGACTGGCATATTGGGAGACAGAGGAAGAATTTAAAGAGGCGTTTTACGCGGCTTATGCACTGGAGTTAAAATGTGCCAGATCAGCTGAAAAGCCTACGTTTTACCCGGATGCGGAGCATTATAAAAGCCTGCGCGCGCAGCGTCTGACGCCGATAACGCCGTATTGGTTTTTAAAGGCATATCATATGGGGCTTATTGGAAAAGATCTGCTGTATCAGGCTGTGTTTGATTATTTTGACCTGAGGGAAAATCTGCAGGCTCTCTGTCAGATCGTAAAGGGAGAATTTGCAAGGCCGTTAAACCGTGCTTTGTGGCAGCAGTTTTTTGGAAGCGAAATGAGTGCTGCCGTGGCCGGGCAGACAGAACAGGCACTGGAAAAAGACGGCTGGTGCTTTAGCCTGATCCGTGAACTGTATCAGACGATTGTTCCGGTCATGGTAGATACAGAGCTGCGGCGCGGAGAGGCAGAGACAGTATTTACACCGGATATTTCCGGGATTACTTATATCACGGGCATTCCGTATTTTGTACGGATTTTAAAGGCGCTGGGAAATGATACGCTGGGGCGGGAGGCATATTATTCATGGTATTATACATCTGCTTATTCGAAAAAGGATGTGTTAAGCCGTCTGTTAAAAGCCTGCTATCCTGCCAGAGAGGATCAGGCGCAGGGGCTTAAAGAGGCCTTGGAATCTACGGGCATTAAGGCGGAGCGGCTGGTAGAGGCAGCTATGTATGCACCGCAGTGGGTAGATCTGATCGAGCAGTGTCTGGAATGGAAAGGCTTAAAGAGCGGCTGCTATTATTTTATGGCGCACATGAATGAAACGTTTGATGATGCAAAGCTTGCTATGATCGCAAAATATACACCGCTGTCGGCAGATGAGCTGCAGGGCGGGGCATTTGACATCGATTGGTTTAAAGAGGCTTATGGGCTATTGGGAGAGAAGAATTTTGGAATGCTGTATAAAGCAGCCAAATATATTTCTGATGGACAGAAGCATTCCAGGGCAAGAAAGTATGCGGATGCGGCGTCTGGAAAGGTGACGCTGGAGGATCTGCGTCAGCAGATTATGGATAAACGGAACAAAGACCTGCTGATGAGCTATGGACTGGTGCCTTTTGGCAGGGACAGGGACAAAGACCTGATCGAGCGGTATCAATTTATTCAGCATTATGCAAAAGAGGCCAGACAGTTCGGTGCACAGAGACGGGCAAGTGAGACGAGAGCTGCACAGACAGCTCTGGTGAATCTAAGCGTTCATGCAGGATTTGCAGATGTCACCAGACTCATTTTAAATATGGAAGGTGCATTGGCAGCTGAATTTGAACCGCTGATGCAGTGGAAAATGGTCGATGATGTGGAAATCTGCCTGCATGTAGATGAAGCAGGAAAAAGCGGGATTTTGTGCAGGAAAGGTACAAAGAGCCTGAAGTCCGTGCCGTCGAAGATCGCCAAGAATGCCTATGTGCTTGAAGTCAAAGAGGCACATAAAAAGCTGAAGGAACAGTATGTAAGGGCGAAAAAGCTGATGGAAGAATCTATGGAGGACGGTGCGTGGTTTACGGCGCAGGAGGCATACGGGCTGATGTGCAATCCGGTAGTCGGCGCTATTTTAAAAAATCTTGTATTTATCAGCGGAGAGGATACGGGATTTTTGGCAGCAGAGGAAGGGCGTATTGCTCTGCTGTCATGGGATGGCAGAAAGACCAGCCTCGATCAGGCACAAAAAATACGTATCGCACATCCGCTGGATTTATACCGCGCCGGCATATGGCATACCTGCCAGAAGTATTTGTTTGACAACCAGATCTGCCAGCCGTTTCGGCAGGTATTCCGTGAACTGTATGTAAAAATGCCGGAAGAGCTGGGACTAAAAGCCTCCAGAATGTTTGCCGGAAATCAGATACAGCCGAAAAAGACCGCTGCCTGCCTAAGGGGGCGGCGGTGGGTTGCGGATTATGAAGAGGGCCTGCAGAAGATTTATTATAAAGAAAATATCATTGCAAGGATTTATGCGTTGGCAGACTGGTTTTCGCCGAGCGATGTCGAAGCGCCGACCCTGGAGTGGGTGGAATTTTCTGACCGCAAGACATTTGCACCGCTTACAATCGAGCAGGTGCCGGATCTGATCTACAGTGAGGTAATGCGGGATGTGGATCTGGCAGTAAGTGTCGCACATGCAGGCGGTGTAGATCCGCAGGCAAGCCATTCTACGATCGAGATGCGCCGGGCGGTAGTTGAGTTTAACCTGCCGTTATTTGGAATAAAGAATGTAGTATTAAAGGATAGCCATGCGCTCATTCACGGTACAAGGGGAAATTATAATGTGCATCTGGGGAGCGGCGTAGTACATATGGAGGGCGGCGCGATGCTGAATATACTGCCGGTGCACAGCCAGAAGAGAGGAAGGCTGTTTCTGCCGTTTGTAGATGAAGATCCTAAGACAGCTGAGATTATGTCCAAGATTGTGCTGCTGGCGGAGGATAAGAAAATCCGTGATCCGTTTATACTGCAGCAGATTTCATAGAGGCATACCTGTTTATTATGCTTATCATGATGGCCGGCCTGACAGCCGGTGCAAAAGGACGCACAGGTACTTTGAACGCGGCAGCCAAGGGTAAAAATAAGTACTTTGAATTTTATAATAAGATCTGGTCAGCGTGCATACATAAAAGTAAAATGCGATAAAAATAAAGATACGCTTGACATTAACCACACTTAGTACCCACCGGGCATGATATAGAGAATTTATCCCAAATTTATGAGGCATAGCGGGCTATGTTGATTAAATTTGGGATGAATTATCCGCATCATCTTGGACATTAGTAGTCCAAGAAGCTTGAAGTCGGGAGTGCAGATCGCGGGAATGATTTTTCAAACACGCTCTAGAAAGGACAGGACGGCTAGGTAACATAAGGGTTTGTGCAAGGGAAATTGTGAGCGAGGAAATCGTTTTCGCATAGGCAGTCAGTGACAGAGACTAAAAGTTCTGTCGGCTATGTAAGGAAAACCGTATTGATGGTGCGATGAATATCAACCGTGTATGGCTTATTCCCAAAGCGGCAAAAAGCACGTTGATAAACGGAGAAAGATAACGAATTATGAAGAATAGAATTTTATTATTAGAAGATGATGTAAGTTTGATAG
>CAJUHV010000059.1 GCA_910586445.1 uncultured Eubacterium sp. | reverse complement strand
CCGCTAAGTGGGGAGTGCAGATCGCGGGAATGATTTTTCAAACACGCTCTAGATCAGCCCCAGCAGGGTAGGCACCCCGAGTGACAGCGCCGGGATATATGTCACTGCTAAAAGCAGCACAAACAGCACTGCAAAATAAGGAAGCATCATCTTTGTGACATCCTCAATCCTCAGCTTGCTGATTCCGCAGCCGACAAACAATACGGAGCCGACCGGAGGGGTGATATTTCCAAGGCACATGTTAAATATAAGCATAACGCCAAACTGAATATCCGTCATTCCAAGGCTCTGTGCGATCGGCAGGAAGATCGGGGTAAAAATCAGTATGGCAGGCGTAATATCCATAAACATGCCCACAACCATCAAAATAATATTCATCAGCAGGAAGATCACGATTTTATTAGTAGAAATCGCCATAATGCCTGAGCTGATTGCAGCCGGAATGCCCGAATACGCCATTACAAATGACATCGCCGAAGAAGCAGATATCAAAAACAGGATAATGCCGCTGGTACATGCGCTGCTTACAAGTATTTTCATAAAAGACTTCATCGTAAGGCTCTTATAGCAGATCGATAAGATCAGGCAGTACAGCACGCAGATGCCTGCACCTTCCGTTGCGGTAAAAATACCGCCTACAATACCGCCGATAACGATGATGATCAAAAGCAGGCTCGGGACTGCCTGTAAAGTCACCTTGAGTGCTTCTGAAGCGCCCGGAAAACCGCTAGTCGGATATTTATGCTTTTTCGCATAGATAAATGCTACAGCCATGGAGCCTACGCCCATCAATATGCCCGGTACATAGCCTGCCATAAAAAGCGTGGAAATCGATACGCCGCCTGCTACCGTAGAATATACGATAAATGCACTGGTAGGCGGTATCAAAAGTCCTGTCGGGGCAGAGGCAATATTGACTGCCGTCGCAAATGCCGGGTCGTATCCCTCGTCCTTCTGAATCGGATAGATACAGCCGCCCATAGCAGAAGCTGCTGCTACGGAAGAACCAGATAATGCGCCGAACAGCATGTTGCCGACTACATTGGCCTGAGCCAGGGAACCCGGAATCCAGCCTACAAACAGCTTGGCAAAATTAACAAGCCGCCTGGCAATGCCGCCGTTGTTCATTATATTTCCTGCCAGGATAAAAAGCGGAATGGCAAGCAGCGAAAAGCTCTCTACGCCGCTGTTCATCTTCTGCATTGTAATAAAGGTAATCTGATCCCAGGTCAGGGTGGAAACCGCTGTTACAATCGAGGATATTACTATACTCACGGATATCGGACATCCTAAAAACAGCAGGATGGCAAATACCGCAAACAGTACTAAAGTTGTTGTACCTATACTCATTTTTCGTCCCCTCCTTCAATCGTTACGCCGGTTACGTCTTCGTAAATATTGATAATCTGTGCCATAATAATAAACAGGCCGGAAACAGGTGCCATGCCGTATACCAGGCTTCTAGGTATGCCGAGCAGTGCGGAATATTCCCTCTGTGCACTTACCGCCAGCTTAAAGCCGCCTATTGTAATGACGAAAAGGGCAAATACAAGAATCAGCACATCCAAAAAGATCATCAGTATTCTGCGCTGCTGCGGTTTTAAATTATCACGCACAAGCACAAGGCACATATGCTCTCTTGTAATAAACGCATATGCAGCTCCGATAAATCCTGTCCAGATCAGGAAATAACGCACAAGCTCTTCAGTAAAAGCAGCCGGACTGTCTAACACGTAGCGGGTAAATACCTGATAAAGAACCAGCAGCGTCATCACGGATAAAAGAATCGTTGCGATACCGGCTAAGAGCTTTGTCATTACTTTTTTCATCGCAGTAAATATTTCTTTCATTCCAAGCACCTCCTTATTCTACAGAATTAATAATATCAAGCAGCTTCTGCACGCCTGGATATTCTTCACAGTACTCTTCGATCATGCCGCTTGTAGCCTCGCGGAATGCCTCCTTATCCACATCGTCTACAAACTCTACGTTCATCTGCCCAGAGGCTTCTGTAACTGCTTCTTCTATAGCCGCATCCCATGCGATCTTATGACTGTCTGTAGAAGCATGCGCAGCGTCTAAAATAATCTGCTGGTCCTGCGGGCTGATCGTCTCCCAGATTTTGGCACTCATTACCATTACGTCCGGGATCATGGCATGCTGGTCTGTCGAAAATACCTTGCAGACTTCCCCATGCTTGCCTGTTGTCAGTGCCGTTTCATTATTTTCCGTGCCGTCTATAATACCGGTCTGTAGTGACGTGTATACATCTCCATAAGACATCGCTACCGGTATGCCTCCCAGTGCATTTAACATATCTGTCTGGGATTTCATATCCTGTACACGGATTTTTAAGCCTTTTAAATCCGCCGGTGTACGGATCGCTTTATTTTTGGTATAAAATGAGCGTGCACCGGATGTATAGTAGGTCAGGGTCACAAAGCCGTCATCCTCAGAAGATAAGAAGAAATCCTCCATCTGCCGGGAATCCATAATATGGTAAAAATCTTCTGTCCCGTCAAATATATACGGCAGGCCGAATGTATGATAAGATTCATTGTAAGTAGCAAGTCCCGGCGCAGATACCTTTGTCATCGCCACTACGCCTGCCATCAGCTGCTCCATGTTTTCATTCTCCGAGCCGAGCTGTCCGTTTGGAAAAATCTTCACCTTTATCCTTCCTTCGGTCTGCTCTTCTACCTGCTGCGCAAATTCCATCATGGCAATATGTACGGTATGTGACTCGCTTAAACCGTGTGCCAGCGTAAGTATCATAGGATTTTCTTTCGTCGCCTGCTCACTGCCTGCGGCGCCTTTCTGCCCGCACCCGGAAAGGCACAGAACCGACAGGAGAGCTGCCAGGAATAATGATGCATATTTTTTCATAATGGTTAACCTCCCATATTACATACCGATTAAGTCAAACTGTTCAAAGGAGACAAGAACCTGATAATCTTTCTTTGGATTGCGGTATTTGATCTGCACAGATTTCAGTCTCTGGCTGTAATACCATCCGCTTTCTGCTTCTTCGAATTTTCTGCGGTGCAGGAAATGCTCCAGCTGATTTCCATCCACAGTTACCCAGAACGGCGCTTTTTCACGGTGGATCATATCGATATACATCGTCTCCACTGCCGTCTTGTAATTTCCTTCTGTCTTAAAATCCAGATAAGTCCTCTCTCCTGCTGTCATAGTAAGATCTGTCTTTAAATACATGCCGTTTTCATAATCCATCGACACGCCGTCATCTTCATATAATGAAAAATGGCCGTCCCTGTCTGCCGCACACAGCAGCGTGATTCCTGTCGCCTGCTGGGTCATCAGGTTGTTCATCTGGTTTGCAGCCATCGGTATAACCGCACCGCTTCTTACAAACAGCGGTATGCTGGAAAGCGTTACCGGAATCTCAATCGTCTGCCCGCCCTCGTACGGAGTCCTTGTATAGAAATCATAAAACGTACAGCCCTTTGGCAGGTAAATGCTGCGTGTTTTCGCCCCCTGCTCCACTACATTGGCTACCAGCAGAGAATCTCCAAACATAAAGTCCACGCCCTCGCCGTAGCATGCCGGATCATTCTGGAATGCGCTGCACATCGGCTCCATTATCGGCAGCCCGCTCTCATGCGCCCGCGCTGCAAGCGAATACAGATACGGAGACAGCTGGTAACGGAATTCGACCGCATGGCGGATATCCTCTTTCAAATCACTGTACATCCATGGTTCTGTCACAGTATTATCCGTATTCGTAGAATGGATCGAAAACCGGGGCTGGAATATGCCGTTTTGTATCCAGCGTAAAAACAGCTCCCCTTCCGGTGCCGGGCCGTAAAATCCTCCGATATCGCAGCCCTGGTTTGCCACGCCGCACAGGCTCATGCCTAAAATCGTAGCAATATTGTATTTCAGCGCCTCCCAGCAGGTCAGGTTATCGCCGGCCCAGGTCTGTGCATAACGCTGAATGCCGCAGTGCCCGGAACGGCATACAATATACGGCCTTGTATTGTCAAACGTCTCATGTACCGCCTCGTCTGTAATATGGCACATAATATTGGACATCACAGACTTTAACTGGCCGATCGTGCCGCCCTTGCCTTCAAAATCACACCGGCAGTCCTTATCTACCATGCTGTCATATTCGCAGTTGTCATTCCATACAGAGCATGTGCCGTAATCCAGTACGTGTTCCTTTAACATTGCCTTCCAGTTCTCGCGCGTAGAAGCCTTTGTATAATCCACAAAGACTCCCCTGCCGCCCCACCATGTGCCGATACCCGGCTCATCGCTGTCGCTGGCTTTGACAAACATATCCTTTTCTTTCATCTCATCCAGCATCGGATGAAGCAGGAGCATGCCCGGCTTTACATTCGGCGTTACGGTAATGCCGCGCTCGGTCATCTGCTTAAAGAAATCCTTAGGGTCTTTAAAACGCTTTTTATTCCAGGTAAATACGCAGCGCTTAATGCCTTCTTCCGTCTCAATCGCACAATAGCCGCTGGACAGCTGGAATCCGTCTACCGGAATCCCTTCTTCCTTTGTCGTATCGATAAACTCTAAAATCGCCTCGTCACAGTCTGCCTCCAGCTCCGGATAATACATCGAAGAGCCCAGATAGCCGAGTGCATAGCGCGGCAGCAGTGCGGATTTTCCGGTCAGGTCTGTATAACGCTCTACAACCTGGCGGACTGTCGGGCCTGCAATCAGAAACAGGTCGATATCCCCGCCGTCTGCGCGGTACCTGCTGTGCATTTTCCAATAGTTGCTCTTCTCACGGCCCATATCAAAATCGCATTCATATGTATTGTGGTAAAAATATCCTACCGCCTTTTTCGTGCTGCTGCTCAGCTTGATATAAAATGGAATATGTTTGTACAAAGAATCCGTTTCCTTTGGATTATACCCCATCGCATCCTTAGGGCTCATATTCATGAATTTCTGCGCTTTGTTAAATTCCCCGCTCTTTTCGCCAAATCCATAAAAATAGTCGTCTGCTGTAATTTCACTCGTGTGAATGCGGCGGCGGTTGCTGTCCTCCTGATAAGCCAGGTCTACAATATCCGCATGAAGCATGGTTCCCTCGCTGTCATAGACACATATACGGAACGGCTCTTTTTCCACTACGACTTTAAGTTCTTTCCCCTGGATCACGGCCTGGCTTTCTCCGTCTGTTAAAACAGCCTCAGCTGCCTGCACACGCCTGCGATAATTTTTCATAAAATCATCCATGCGGTCCTCCCATGCAGTCATAACAAGACTGTAAGACTCTTCTGCGAACTCACCGTCAAATCCGGCACGGATGCGCACAATCGAGTCCGTCAGAAACAAAATCCGTATCTCCACACAGTTTGTCATTATGGAAAAATACCCGTCCTGCTGACGTACTTCGGCTGCCTTTGTGCATACTCTCATACTCATTTCCTCCTTAAAATTTATTTTCGCATAACTATTTTTATATATTTTTTATATTTCTAATATACCGAAAACATGACAGAAACAACCAGACAATTATTGCTATATATTAAGCAATTTTTTACATATCTTGCTATTTTGCATATGCAATGGTATAATCTTTAACAGCAAATAAGGTTCAGCTGCTCTACAGATTAGTAAGAATTACACAAAAATCAAAGAAAATTTATATATGCTCAATAACTGCTTTCATATTGAAGGAGGAATTGTTTTGTTAGATCAGGCAGGGATAATGATGGCACAGGGCAGCAGCATTGCCTGTGAACGGATCAGCGGAGTAAACGATAACATGCACCAGAACCATTATCATGAATATTATGAGATTTATTTTCTGGAATCAGGAGAGCGCTACCATATCCTGCATGACAGTAAATATGCCATGCAGCCGGGGGAGCTGATCCTTTTTTCCCCATATGTGCTGCACCGCTCGTATGGAGACCAGAATGTGCCTTTTAAGCGGCTGGTACTGTATTTTAGTGCCTCACAGATCGATTCGCCGCAGCTGAAGGATGCACTCGACCACGGCAACGGATTATACCGCCCGGAGGCGAAAAATCAAAAAGAAATCCACGATCTATTACAAACGCTTCTAAACGAGCAGGACGATTCCTCGGTATTCCGCAGCGGATACATGCATACGCTTTTGAATATGCTGCTATTTTCCATTATGCTGCAGGTACATAAGGAAGAGCCGGCAAAAAAAGAACAGTTCGACCGGATGCGGCAGGTGATCAGCTACATCCATACCCATTATCAGGAGGATATCAGCTTAGAGCAGCTGGCAAAGATATTTTACATCAGCCCGTATTATCTGTGCCGGGAATTTAAGCGGCATATGGACTGTACGATGGTACAGTATTTAAACGTTACCCGTATTATGAATGCCCAGCGCAAGCTGATGGAAACCGACTTAAACATTACACAGGTCAGCCAGGAAACCGGATTTTCCAACCTGACACATTTTAACCGGGTATTTAAGTCTGTCACCGGAATGACGCCGTCAGGCTACCAGAAACATATACGTAAATAATCAACGTTCCCGAAACCTTCCTTTACAAATAAAGGCCGCCGGACTATAATAATGATATAGATTTTACATCAAAAGCAAAGCGAGGTATCTCCATGAACCCAATAAGCAAATTCCATCTGGTACCCTTTGACCACATAGCAGGCTACGATGTCCGGCCGGGTTTTTATGACATCAACGGCGCAACTGCCATTCCCGGCGGCGTGAATTTTACCGTCCACTCGAACAATGCGACATCCTGCGAGCTGCTGCTGTTCCGCCGGCGTGAAGATGTCCCTTATGCCATATTAAAATTTCCAGACAATTACCGGATCGGCAATGTCTACTCTATGATCGTATTCCAATTAAATATCGAAGATTTTGAATATGCCTACCGGATCGACGGCCCATTTGACCCGGAAAACGGACTGATCTTCAATCCAAA
Source organism: uncultured Eubacterium sp. (assembly GCA_910586445.1). Taxonomy (GTDB): domain Bacteria; phylum Bacillota; class Clostridia; order Lachnospirales; family Lachnospiraceae; genus Eubacterium_J. The sequence continues at coordinate 17,779 of CAJUHV010000059.1, read as the reverse complement.
AAAATACCTACTGGACCCATACGCCAAAGCCGTGACCGGACAGAGCGTCTGGGGCATTAAGACGACGCAGAGCGATTTTTACAAGGCACGCGTCGTAAAAGACGATTTCGACTGGGGTGCCTATGTTTATCGTCCAATGCCGATTGAAGACCTGATTATATATGAGCTGCATGTGCGCGGTTTTTCCATGGCTGACGGCTCGCTCCATGCAAAGCCCGGCACGTTTGCCGCGCTGATGGAAAAAATCCCGTACTTAAAGAGGCTGGGCATCAATGCCGTCGAGCTTATGCCGATTTTCGAATTTGATGAAACCGGCTCGCTGCGTACTTATAACGGGCAGGATCTGATCGATTACTGGGGCTATAATTCTGTCAGCTTTTTTGCGCCGAACACCAGCTACTGCGGCGGCATTGAATATAACAGGGAGGGCACCGAGCTGAAGCAGCTGGTCAAGAGCCTGCACGAAAACGGAATTGAAGTGATCTTAGACGTCGTGTTCAACCATACGGCCGAAGGCAATGAAGAAGGCAACTTTTTCTGTTTTAAAGGATTTGACAATAATATCTACTATATGCTGACGCCGAACGGCAAGTACTTTAACTACAGCGGATGCGGCAATACATTAAACTGCAACCACCCGATCGTCCAGCGCATGATCTTAGACTGCCTGCGCTACTGGGTGACTGCCTACCGGGTAGACGGTTTCCGTTTTGACCTGGCTTCGATTTTGGGGCGCAATGAAGACGGCTCCCCGATGAGCAAGCCGCCGCTGCTCCAGAGCCTTGCCTTTGACCCGATTCTGGGCGATACAAAGCTGATTGCAGAGGCATGGGACGCAGGCGGGCTTTACCAGGTCGGCAGCTTTCCTTCATGGAACCGCTTTTCGGAATGGAACGGGCGCTACCGGGACGACATACGCGCCTTTTTAAAAGGCGATATAGGTACCGCTGCCTGCGCCGCCCTGCGCATTACCGGCTCCGCCGACATGTATGACCCAAATGCGCCTGTGCACAATTTTCCGATCAATTTCATCACCTGCCATGACGGATTCACGCTGCACGACCTGTATTCGTACAACGAAAAGCACAACGATGCAAACGGATGGGACAATACCGACGGCTGTGACAACAACTACAGCTGGAACTGCGGCGTAGAAGGCAAGACCATGGACCCTGCCGTGCTCGCCCTAAGAAAGCGCATGGTCAAAAATGCATGTGCCGTACTGCTGTGCAGCCGCGGCACCCCGATGTTTCTGGCAGGCGACGAATTCGGCAACAGCCAGAACGGCAACAACAATGCCTACTGTCAGGACAATATGATCTCCTGGCTCGACTGGTCTCTGCCGCAGAAAAACAACGACCTGTTTCTGTTTTTCAGCTATATGATCAATTTCCGCAAAAAACATGCCGTAATCCGCAGGGATACCGCTGCCTGCTCGCTCGGATTTCCATCCATCAGCCTGCACGAGGCAGAGGCCTGGAACTGTGAATACCACTGGGATTCCCATGTCCTGGGCGTCATGTATGCGGGTAAAAATGAAACAACCGGCGACGATGACATCGTCTTTTTAGCAGTCAATACTTACTGGGAAACTGTAACACAGCATCTTCCAAAGCTGCCGGAGCCTCTGCACTGGCAGGTATTGGCTGACACCTGGCTGACCAACAGCATACTGGCAGATCCGCAGGAGGTAATAGACCATACGATCCAGTTAAAGCCGCGCAGCATACAGATACTGACTGCTGCCAGATAATAAGCAGTCAATAATCATTTAAATCAATAATCATTTAAATCAAAATAATAATCAATAATAATAATCATCATCAATAAATGAAATGGCTGCAGCAATTATGTTCCTTATTGCTGCAGCCATCTCTATATTATTCATCTCTATATTATTCATCATATATTATTCATCTCTATATTATTCATCATATATTATTCATCTCTATATTTATTCATCTCTATATATTATTCATCTTTATATATTCATCTTTATTTTCGCAGTATATCCACCGTATGCGCACTTGCCCCGATTAAATCCATTCTCTCACATATAGACAGCTGATACCGGATAAACAGTTCAAAAGTCTCTTCATCCATTGCGTTTAAAGTCCTGCGCATATAATCAGCCGCACCGTCAGCCGCAATGATCTGCACACGCTTTACGCCCGCCGCCTCATTCACCCTGTCGATATCCTCAATCCGCACATAATCATACAGATCTTCCGGCGCTGATGCCGTACACCGAAAATCTGGTGTAAGCCTGCCGTCCTGTAAGCACGCTTTGATATTTCCATCCCGAAACCCGTACAGCAGCACCCCATACTCATTCATGCAGTACGCTGCCAGAATATAACCGCCTGCTTTTGTGACACGGGCAGCTTCGGAAAGCGCCTGTACCTTATCCTCCATCGTATGCAGATGATACATCGGCCCAAACAGCAGCGTCAGGTCAAAAGTCTCATCCTGAAACCGGGACAGCTTTAATGCATTGCCCTGATACGCCTTTACACTGCTGCCCTTTGCTTTTAATATGCCCAGATTGTACTTTACCAGCTCAACCGCGGTCACATCATAGCCCTCTTCGGCCAGCGCTACGCTGTAGCGTCCGGTTCCTGCCCCTACATCCAGAATGCTTGGATTATGCATGCCCTGCAGGTATTTATGGATATAATACATGGATACGGTGTATTCTACAATGCCGTGCCTGCGCGTAAGGCGCTTGTCTTCACAAAATTTGTTATAGTATTGTTCCAGCTTCGTCATTTAACCATTCCTTCAGCGGTCTTATAATTTCTTCATCTTTCTATCATCTTGTACTATAGAAAGTTCACTGCTTCATCTTTCTATCATTTTGCATTATAAAACTGGCAGGCCATCCTGCGTGCCGCTACAGATAACCTGCCAGTTTCAATTATAATAAAAATAATCTCAGCAAATGCTTTTGATCCTGAATCTACAGATTATGATGACAAGAGGATTACTCTTCCTCCAGCTCTACGTGCACGCTCTTCAGATGCCAGATATCCTGTACATACTCCTCAATCGTGCGGTCAGAAGAGAACTTGCCTACATTTGCCACATTCAGGATCGCGCTCTTTGCCCACTGTGCCTCATTTTTATATGCCTGCATTACCTGCTCCTGCATGCGTGCATATGCACGGAAATCAGCCAACACAAAATACGTATCTGCATACCGTGTACAGTTTGTATTTAACAGTGAGTCATACAGGTTGCGGAACAGCTCTGTATCATTCTTTGAGTAGAATCCGTTAATCAGCTGCATAAGTACCTGGCGGATCTCTGAATCGGAATTAAAGATATCCATCGGGTTATAGTCGCGCTTATGCTCATGCTCGATGACTTCATCCGAACTCATGCCGAAGATAAATGCGTTTTCTTCGCCCATTTCTTCTACCATCTCTACATTTGCACCGTCCATCGTGCCGATTGTCAGCGCGCCGTTTAACATAAACTTCATGTTGCCCGTGCCTGAGGCTTCTTTTGAAGCGGTAGAGATCTGCTCGGATACATCCGCTGCTGCAAAGATCCACTCTGCGTTTGACACGCGGTAATCCTCTATAAATACAACCTTAATTTTATTATTAATGCTCTTATCATTATTGATCACTTCAGCCACGCTGTTAATCAGCTTAATGGTCAGCTTGGCATTTTTGTAGCCTGCTGCTGCCTTTGCGCCAAAGATAAATGTGCGCGGAACAAATTCCATGGCAGGATTCTCTTTCAGCTTGTTATACAGATACATAACATGCAGGATGTTCATCAGCTGGCGCTTATATTCATGCAGACGCTTTACCTGCACGTCAAAGATCGAGCGCGGATCTACTTCTACGCCGTTATGGTCATAGATATATTTAGCCAGACGCTTCTTGTTCTGGTATTTGATATTCATAAATTCCTGCTGAGCCTTCTCATCATCGGCATAAATTGCCAGTTTTTTCATATGCGACAGGTCAGTGATCCATTCACTGCCGATGTGGTCAGTTACCCATTCTGCCAGAAGCGGATTGCCGTGCAGCAGGAACCGGCGCTGTGTAATGCCGTTTGTCTTATTGTTGAATTTCTCCGGGAACATCTCGTAGAAATCCTTTAATTCCTGATTTTTCAAAATCTCTGTATGCAGCCTTGCCACACCATTTACGGAATAGCCTGCTGCGATTGCCAGATGAGCCATTTTTACCTGGCCGTCATATATAATGGACATCCGCTGTACTTTGTTATGATCATTTGGAAACTTCTGCTGGATTGACAGTACAAACCTGCGGTTGATTTCTTCTACAATCTGGTAAATTCTCGGAAGAAGCCTTGAGAAAATCTCAATCGGCCATTTTTCCAGTGCCTCTGCCATAATCGTATGGTTTGTGTATGCGCATGTCTTTGTCGTAATCTCCCATGCTGCATCCCAGCCAAGCCCTTCTTCATCCATCAAAAGGCGCATTAATTCTGCTACTGTCAGAGTCGGATGCGTATCGTTCATCTGGAACGTCACTTTGTCCGGCAGCATATGGATATCCGGGTGGTTCTTTTTAAATTTTGCAAGTGCTCTCTGCAGCGAAGCCGATACAAAGAAATACTGCTGTTTTAAGCGCAGCTCTTTGCCAGCGATATGGTCGTCGCATGGATACAGTACGTCTGTCAGGTTTCTGGCCAGATTTTCCTGCTCCACTGCCTTATGATAGTCGCCTTTGTCAAATGCATCCAGCTCAAAATACTTGATCGGCTCAGCATCCCAGATCATCAGCGTATTGACCATATTGTTGTTGTAGCCTACGATCGGCATATCATACGGAATCGCCTTAACGGACTGGTAATTCTCGTGTATAAACCTTGTCTTGCCGTCCGGCAGGCCCTCTGCACGTACATAGCCGCCAAATTTTACTTCGTAATTATATTCCGGCCTGCGCAGCTCGAACGGATAGCCGTCTTTTAACCAGTTATCCGGTGTCTCGATCTGATAGCCGTCTTTAATAGCCTGTTTAAACATACCATAACGATAACGGATGCCGCATCCGTATGCCGGATACCCCAATGTAGCAAGAGATTCCATAAAACATGCTGCCAGCCTTCCAAGCCCGCCGTTTCCAAGCGCCGGATCTGGCTCCTGATCCTCGATCACGTTAATATCCAGCCCGATTTCTTCCAATGCCTCGCGCACCTCATCATATGCGGTCAGGTTGATCAGGTTATTGCCCAGCGCACGGCCCATTAAAAACTCCATGGACATATAGTATACGATCTTTGGATCTTCTCTGTCGAATGCCCTCTGCGTTGCCAGCCACTCGTCGATCACTACATCCTTGACTGTGCTTGCAACTGCCTGATAGATTTCCTGCTGATTTGCCTCGTCCAGCGTTTTGCGGTAGTGGTTTTTGACATTATCCTTTACACTTTTGATAAAAGCCTCTTTTTCAAACATTTTGCTTTTCATTGGTGTCCTCCTTTTTGATCACTGCTGCTCTTCCTTTCTCATAACATATCCTGATGGACAGCTTTGCTTATGACATCTTTTCCACGCTTAAAATTACTTTTTCACCATTTATATTCCATTCCTTTGTATATCCGCTCAGCTTGTCTGCTGCCAGAGCGACGCCAAGTACTTCTGACTGGATAGTCTCTCCATATCTGGCAAAAATATCCACTACTTTCTCACCTGCGGTATATGAAACTGCAATTTTATCCATGACCTCAAATCCTGCTTCTTTTCGCATTGTCTGAAGCTTGCTGATAATCTCACGCACAAAGCCCTCTTCAATCAGCTCTGCCGTCAGATTCGTATCCAGTACGACTGTAATAAAATTGTCGCCCTCTGTCATGTAGCCTTCCATCTGTGTCATTGTAATCAGCAGATCCTCTTCTGATAATACGACTTCTTCACTTATGCTGTCAAGCTTTAGTACACCATTTTCACGAAGCTGTGCCATAGCAGCATTGCCGTCCAGTTCTGACAATGCCTGTTGAATCCGCTTTAAATATTTTCCGTACTTCGGCCCGACTGTACGCAGCTGCGGCTTAAATGTATAATCCGTATAAGCGCTGACATCATCTTTAAATGATACATTTTTGACATTCAGCTCATCTTCGATGATTTTTACAAAATACTCTTCCAGCCCTGCCTCGGCCTTTACAAACATGCTGCCGATCGGCTGGCGGTTTTTGATATTTGCCGCATTACGGCAGGCACGTCCCATTACAACAATTTTTAACACTTTGTCCATGCCGGCTTCTAAATCAGCATCTATATACGATTCATTGACAGACGGAAAATCACACAAATGCACGCTCTCAGGTGCTCCTGCATCAATGCTGCATACAAGGTTGCGGTAGATTTCTTCTGCCATAAAAGGAACCATCGGCGCTGCAGCCTTTGCAATCGAAACAAGCGCTGTATACAGTGTCATATATGCGTTGACCTTATCCTGCTCCATGCCCTTTGCCCAGAAACGCTCACGGCTTCTTCTGACATACCAGTTGGACATTTCATCCACAAATCCGTCAAGTGCACGCGCTGCCTCCGGTATACGATAGCTGCCCAGATTCTCATCAACTGTCTTTATCACTGTATTCAGCTTTGACAGCAGCCATTTATCCATGACACTCAGTTTATTATAATCCAGATTGTATTTTGTAGCATCAAAATTATCAATGTTTGCATAGAGTACAAAAAATGCATACGTATTCCATAAGGTACCTAGGAACTTGCGCTGTCCTTCCTGCACTGCCTTTCCATGGAACCGGTTCGGCAGCCACGGCGCGCTGTTAATATAAAAATACCACCGGATCGCATCTGCCCCATAAGCTGCCATTGCCTCAAACGGATCAACCGCATTTCCTTTTGATTTGCTCATTTTGTGTCCGTTTTCATCCAGAATAAGTCCCAGTACGATGACATTTTCATAAGGTGCCTTATTAAACAGCAGCGTAGACTCTGCCATCAGTGAATAAAACCACCCTCTCGTCTGGTCAACGGCTTCGGATATAAACTTTGCCGGAAACTGCTGTTTAAACAGGTCTTCATTTTCAAACGGATAATGGTGCTGTGCAAAAGGCATTGCGCCGGAATCAAACCAACAGTCGATCACTTCCGGCACGCGGTGCATCAAACCGCCGCAGTCCGGACACTTGTACGTCACTTCATCGATATACGGCCGGTGCAGCTCCATGCCTGCTGCCTCCTGCTGTCCGCTCTTTTCCGCCAGCTCTGCGCGGCTGCCGATACATTCCTGATGCCCGCATTCGCATTCCCAGATCGGGAGCGGCGTTCCCCAGTACCTGTTACGTGAAAGCCCCCAGTCCTGGATATTTTCCAGCCAGTCGCCAAAGCGGCCCTTTCCGATCGACTCCGGTATCCAGTTGACGGTATTGTTATTGCGGATCATATCATCCTTTACCTGCGTCATCTTGATAAACCAGGATTCTCTCGCATAATAAATAAGCGGCGTGTCGCACCGCCAGCAGTGCGGATACTCATGCTCAAACTTTGGAGCCGCAAACAAAAGTCCTGCGGCTTCCAGATCCTTTAACACCATAGGGTCTGCTTTTTTTACAAATGTGCCTGCGTATGCAGTCTCTTCTGTCAGCTCTCCCTTGCCGTTTACCAGCTGCACAAACGGAAGGTCATACTTCCTGCCCACCTGCGCATCGTCTTCACCGAATGCAGGCGCAATGTGTACAATGCCTGTACCGTCTGTCATCGTTACATAAGAATCACATGTTACAAAAAATGCCTTTTTATGCTGTTTTTCTACCAATGCATCTGCAAAATGAAACAGCGGCTCGTATTCTTTATATTCCAAATCAGTGCCTTTATACGTCTCCAGCACTGTATATGCCGGTACCTTTTCCTGCACTGCCTGACCGGTTTTCTCATCCGTTTCAGTAAGCGGCCCTAATACTTTATCTAAAAGCGCCTGTGCCATATAATACGTATAGCCGTCCGCCGCTTTTACTTTACAGTACGTTTCCTCCGGGTTTACGCAGAGTGCCAGGTTTGAAGGCAGTGTCCACGGCGTTGTCGTCCATGCCAGAAAATAAGCCTCCTCGCCTGCTGCCTTAAAACGCACGACTGCCGAGCGCTCTTTTACTGTCTTATAGCCCTGTGCCACTTCCTGTGCGGACAGTGGTGTTCCGCAGCGCGGACAGTACGGCACGGTCTTAAACCCTTTGTATAACAGCTTCTTATCCCAGATCTGCTTTAGCGCCCACCATTCGGATTCTATAAAATTATCATCGTATGTGACATATGGGTCATCCATATCCGCCCAGAACCCGACTGTTTCAGAGAAATCCTCCCACATGCCCTTATATTTCCAGACAGATTCTTTACACTGTTTGATAAACGGCTCCATGCCGTATTCTTCGATCTGATCTTTTCCGTTTAAGCCGAGCAGCTTTTCTACTTCCAGCTCAACCGGAAGTCCATGCGTATCCCAGCCTGCCTTACGCGGCACATATTTTCCTTTCATCGTCTGGTATCTAGGGATCATATCCTTGATTACACGTGTCAGCACATGGCCGATATGCGGCTTGCCGTTTGCAGTAGGCGGCCCGTCATAAAATGTATATGTCTCGCCGCCCTTACGGTTATCCATAGACTTTTGGAAAATCTTGTTCTCTCTCCAGAAATCTATGACTTTATGCTCTCGTTCCACAAAATTCATATTGGTATCTACTTTGCTGTACATACTGTTCTCCTTTTCGTCTTTTTAAACGATCGATGCGTTATGCTGCTGTCCATTTAAACAACCGGCTGTGCGGCATTCTGCTGATACTTTGTATGATCGGGCCGCCTTTCGCCATAAGGCACATCATAGCCGTCAAGTTCAAACTCCCGGAAAAACTCAAATAAATCGTCATAATCGTCATAATTGTCAATATACTCACGATAATCATATCTTGGATAATCATCCATCAGCTCTTCATAATAGTAAGCCTTAAACGGCCCCCACAAAAGCACGACTGACGCAATCAGTGCAATCACGGAAAGTGCCGCCGTCACGATGCCTGTAACGGCCATCCCCCTGCCGCCTGCTTTTTTCCCCAGCTGTAAGATGCCAAAGATCACCGCCGTTATTGCCAAAGGAATATTAATGCATGTGCAGAACAGCACAAGCGATAGAATGCCCAGAACCATTGACGCAATCCCAAATCCGTTTCCCGACGATGCACCCGGCTTTTGAAACCGGCCATACTGCTGATAACGGCCCTGCTGTGCTTCATTCTGCGCACCATACTGCTGAAAGCCGTTCTGCGTGCCATACTGCTGATAATGGCCCTGCTGTGCTTCGTTCTGCGCACCATACTGCTGAAAGCCGTTCTGCGTGCCATACTGCTGATAACGGCCCTGCTGTGCTTCGTTCTGCGTGCCATACTGCTGAAAGCCGTTCTGCGTGCCATACTGCTGATAACAGCCCTGCTGTGTTCCATTCTGCTGTGCTTCTTGATTCTGTGCACTGTACTGCTGACAGCCGTTCTGCTGTGTTTCCTGGTTCTGCGTGCCGTACTGCTGACCGCTGTTCTGCTGTGCTTCAGAATACCGGCCATAACTATACGTATCATAAGAATCAGGCTGCTTATATGCGTAGTCCTGCTGTGTTCCGTTCTGCCCCTGCATATTGTTTTGTCCATAATACTGCTGATACACATTGTTCTGGCATGCATCACCACTCTGACGGTCTGCCTCATTGTGCTGGTATCCGTCACTGCTCTGACAGTCTGCCTCATTGTGCTGGTATCCGTCCCCGCTGTACTGACCTGCTTCATTGTGCTGTGCACTGAATGGATCAGGCTGCTGTCCATATACAGTTGTCTGCTGCAGCTGGTCATGGCCGTCCGGCTGAAGCTTCGTATAACCGTCTGTTTTTAACTGGTCAAAACTGTCCAGCTGAAGCTTCGTATAACTGTCCGGCTCAGGCTGTATGATATCACCTGTCTGATCCGGCTGTATTTTCGTATTTCCCGCCGTATCATCTGGCTCATCCGGCTGAGGGCTGATACCTTCTGCAGGATCATCCTGCGTCCGGCCCGGGCTGTCTGCCGCACGATCCCGCCCGCTGCTCAGGCTGTCTAACGCGCTTTCGCGTCCACTGCTTAGATGCTCTAATGCACTGTCCTGCTCCCGGCTTAAACTGTCTATTGCATGGTTCTGCTCCCGGCTCAGATGATCTGATGTATAATCTGTCTGTCCATAACTGTATGGCATGCTTGTATCCAAAACACTTTTTACCGCACTTTGATGCAGATATTCGGTATCTGCCTGTCCATAGCTGTACGTATGGCCAGATGTATTCTGCTCCTCTTTCTTTTGTCCTAGATCTGGATTCTCATTCTGTTCCTTATCATCCATACGACAATCACCTCTCTATTATTTTATATTCCAATCCTGTTTTGTCAATCCCTGCCATACAAACTTTTTCACCGTACAATTTTTATATACAATTCTATTTCGTCTATCAATCTTTTACCCACAGACCTGCGCCATATACGCCTGTTTCTGTCAGTTTTTGAAATGCTTTCACTACGCTTTCCCTATCCTCTGCATATGTCACGCCAAACCACTGGTCTGCTGTCGGCAGCACTTTGACCGATACTTTTCCTTCCTGCAGCAGCCCGCCTATTACGGTAGGCAGCAGATATTCGGCTTTTAAGTCGCCCGGTTTTATATCCCGCAGAAATACTTCAAATCCCTCTTTTAAAATATCTATAAATCCCGGCGTCAGCCCCCACATATTCATAGATACCAGCACGTCTTCTTCCAACATGCGTCCTTCCCCGCAGCAGATACTGCCGGATGGTGTACGCTCAATACCTTTTGTCTCTGCTACATTTGTCAAAAATCCGTCCATATCCATCTCACAGATTCCTCGTGTCACAGATCCGTTTTCACTCAGTGTATTTGCAATCCGAAACCCTGCCATACAGTACTCGTCTTTTGCCGGGTCGCACGTATTTAAAAACTGAAATACACTCTCAAATGCTTTCCTGCCATAATAATCATCTGCATTAATTACCGCAAACGGCACATCTAAAATCTCCCTGCAGGCCAGCACCGCATGTCCGGTTCCCCACGGCTTTGTACGGTCTTTCGGACATTCAAACCCTGCGGGCAGGTCCGACTGATCCTGATATACATATTCTACCGGACAGATTTTTTCGATCCTGCCTCCGATGACTTCCTTAAACTCAGCCTCTATGTCTTTTCGTATAATAAATATTATTTTTGTAAACCCTGCTTCTAATGCATCATGTATCGAATAATCAATAATTATTTCACCCTGCGGCCCTACTTTCTGCAGCTGCTTAATGCCCGCGCCATAACGTGAACCGATCCCTGCAGCCATAATGACCAGCGCAATGTCTTTCATTTGTGCTTTCCCCTTTCATTTCTATAAAATGACCCTCTTATCATATCATTGATAAGGGTTTTGTTCAAGAAAAAGCTTTCTGAAACTATATTTATTTGCTGCAGCATAAAAGTGTAAAGCCCCTTCTGCTGCAGTCTAAGACTTTACACTTTTTGTATTTTACTTATTCTGGCCGATAATTTTTCAAACACGCTCTAGCGCTCTAACGCACAACCGCATGCTTCATCAGGTAATTCGTCCACAGTTCATAATACTGCGCGTACATATGCACCTCATCAGAAGTATAATCTGCTTTTAAATATCCTTTCTTATCCGTCAGCTTACCGCTCACATCCAGGTAAAAAATGTTCTTTCCATCTGCCAGATGTGCGATTGCCACATTTTTGTCATTAATATTTACGTTATTAAATACCGCATCCCCGCTTGCCTTGACCTTGCTTACCGGAATAATGCCCTGTATATAGATAACCGCATCCGGCTGAAGCCTGCGGAACTTGCGCAGCACCCGCGCATATGCTTTTTGAAATGTGCCTGTATTTCCGGTTCCAAGCTCATTTATGCCGACCATAAAATAGATTTTGCCATATTTATGGTTTTTCAGCATCTGTAATACACTGACTTCCTTATTTGAGCCGGGTTCTGTGAACTTATCTTCCAGAACCTCATACACGTTCATGCCGGTCTTGGCTAAAAATGTCGCATTTGTCAGCCCGGAATAATCCTGCATTCCAACCGTTCTGGAATCCCCGATAAACAAAGCGTCGTCAAAATACTCTTTCCCTACTTTCTCATAACTGTATTCCGTTGTTAAGGCCTTTTCTCCCGGGTCTACATAATAAGGGGAATTTACCTCAGTCTTTTTGTATTTTACAAATCTGGTAATCCCGATTTCTTCCTCCTTTATCTTCTGATCATCCTTCTGATCATCTGGATTCGTCGGATCTTTATCGGTACCGCTGCCTGCACCTGTGCCGTCTTTCGTACCTGTCTGCTGTTCATCGGAAACCTCTCCCTTTCCCTGGCTGTCTTCTGTTTCGGTTCCCGGATTCTGCCCTGACGACTCAGGATCTGCCCCGGCATTCGTATGATCAGAATCATCCAGCCCAGAGTCTACATCATCGATATTTAAATTATCGATATCATCATCGATATCTATATCATCCAGATTATAATCATCTGGATCATAATGCTCTGGATCATAATCACCCAGATCTAAATCACCCAGATCGTAACTGTCTTCATCCAGATCATCCAGCATTGATCCTGACAGATCCAGCTCCTTCTCCAGCAGCGCAGTAAAAACCGGATTTTCAATCAGATTTTTATCGGACACATTTTCCATCCGGCCCTCTGACCATGTATAAATAATCAGTCCTATCCAACCTGCCAAAAGCAGGAACAGCAGCGGACATTTGACAATCCATTTCCACAATTTCATTCTCTACCGATCCCTTCTTCTGTAATTCCATTTCTAAAATCTAAAATATAAAAATGGGTTATTAGCGCCGTTTGCAAGCTGATATACACTAAGCCAGAATACGCCAAATGCCAGCAGCACTACGATGAATCCTCCATGAATGCGCTGATAGATCCGCTGGGGCAGCCTTGTAGAAAATACCGCACATATCAAAAACAGCCTGCCGTATTCATTTATATAACGCACAAGCTGATCCTTTCCTACCATTACAGGCTGCAGGTGAATGCCCACCAGCTGCTGTAAATATATGATCAACTGTGAAAAATCAGTAATCGCAAATATCACCCATGTGACAGGAACTAAAATCCAGATATAAATATGTCCCAATACTCTGCTCTTTTCAAGAAATCTTCCGTATATAAATTTCTCTAACATCAGCAGTACAAAAAATGTCAGTCCCCAGGCTACAAAATTCCAGCTTGCTCCATGCCATAATCCCGTCAAAGCCCATACCAAAAACATATTAAGCAGCATGCGAAAGCTGCCTTTGCGGTTTCCGCCCAGCGGTATATAGACATATTCACGGAAAAACCTGCCGAGCGTCATATGCCACTTTCTCCAGAACTGCGTAACGGTCTTTACCATATATGGACTGTCAAAATTTTTCGGCAGCTGAAATCCCATTATGCGGCCAAGGCCGATTGCCATCAGTGAATATCCCCAGAAATCAAAATAAATATGAAAGGAATATGCAAATGCTCCCATCCATGCAATCGGCGTAGACAGATTCGCGTACCCGATTCCCTGCACCTGATTCCAGAAAATGGAGATCTTATTTGCCAGCAATACCTTTGCCCCGAGCCCAAAACAAAAAATTTCCAGCCCATATTCCACCTGCTGCGGTGTCACCTTGCGCTTTGCCAGTGCGCCGGATACTTCCTGATACTGTACAATCGGGCCTGCAATCAGCTGCGGAAACATGCTCACATAAGTCGCAAATTCTAAGAGCGTCCCCGGGTGCTTCATCTTCCTAGTGTAAATATCCGACACATAGGACACGATCTGAAACGTATAAAAGCTGATTCCAAGCGGCAGCGTCAAAGACAGCAGCGGCAGTACTTCCCGTTTCATGACCAGATTCATATTTTGTGCAAAAAAATCATAATATTTAAACAAAAACAGCAGGCCCAGATCAAGCAGCAGTGCTGCGCAAAATACCCGCCTGCGCCTGCCCGGCATTTTTACTCTCGCCATCTGCACACAGAACATAAAATTGATCAGAATAGAAAACAGCATCAAAAATATATAAACTGGCTCGCCCACTGCATAAAATACAATGCTTCCAAAAAAGAGCACTGCATTGCGGAATGACTTGGGAGTTAAAAAATAGCATAAAAAAAACAGGGGCATGAACCGAAAAATGAACACCATACTTGAAAATACCATGATTGCCTCCATACCATTACTTCTATTAATTTCATATAATTCCATATTGTACCGGGCAATATTGTACCGGACAATCACTAATTATAAACAGCCATATGCCGGATGTCAAATTTTATTTGTTTATGACATATATATTAAGATTTCGTGTCATGTTTTACATTATTCTGCCCTCTTATATGTCAAAAAAATATACCAAAAAATAACTATTCTATATAAGCCTACTGCCTGATATTTCCAAGCCACAGATGTACAACTGCAATCATTTCACGCAGAAAAAACGTCGGCAGATATTTCCAGTCTGTACCAGCAGCATAACCATAATCCTGATATCCCAGCTGTCTGGCCCAGCGTCTTCCCCTGTATAAATGAAATTCACTGGAAATCACTGTTACCGCACCCGATACACCCATCTGATCCAAAATCTGTTTTGAAAATTCCAGATTTTCCTGCGTATTCGTTGACAGTGCTTCTTGAAAAAGCCGGCTTTCATCTACTCCTGCTGCCACAAGCTCACGGTACATGCATTCAGCCTCGGAAATATCTTCACCCCTGCCCTTTCCCCCGGATAAAACACAGACCGCCTGCGGATGCTCCTGCATATATGCATACGCTGCCTCGATCCGCTCCTGCAGCACCCTGCTGGGGCTTGTCCCCTTTACCGAACTTCCCAGTACGACCGCAGGGGTATCCTTAGGTATGCTTTTAGACGACGCCCGGATAATAGAGACTGCGGCTGCTGCCAGAAGCACTATGGCAGCAGCTGCAAGCACTACAGACAGGATCAGACAGGCCCTTGCCGGTTTGAGCTGCCACAGCTTTATAACCAGCCGGTGAACTGCATTATGCCAGATCCCGTAAAATACCGCCGCCATACATCCGAGCATGCCGCATACATTGCCTGCATTTAACATTCCCTTAAAAACAGCAGGCCATAAAAACCATAAAAAGAAGATACTTCCTAACGCAATCAGCGTTATAAAAAAGAATCCATTTCCGGTAAAATTTCTAGTAAAATCTGCTCTGTGAAATCCCATTTTTATTCCCTTTTTGTTCCCTTCTACAGCAGAATTTCTCCCATCCTGCTTTATTATTTTAATGCTTCTTTGTACTTTTTTCTACTATAATTCTGCTGATTTTGCCTCTTTATTTTCCTGCTTATTCGACACAATTCATAGAGAAAGATAGAGCGTGTCAGACACGCTCTAAAATTTCCTCATACCCGCAATCAGCTTCTGCGGTATTACAAATTCTGGAGTACCCATATAACCCGGTGCCACATCATATTCATCAAAAACAATAACGAGCTCATTGTTTTTATTTAAATAAAAATTCTGATCTTCTCCGATTCCTTCATAACCATGGCCGACCTCCGATGTGCCGATCCAGTAAACGCTTCCCTCTTCACTTTCTTTATTGTATTTTTTCATCTGCTTTTCAATATAGCTGCTTATTTCTGCCAGATAACTGCTTCCCGGCTCAAACAGGTCTTTCAATGCGGCAATCTTTCCCGTAGACTTGTCTATATGGTAATAACGTTTATACTCATAGCCGCTGCCCTGCACCTCATCTACAATTATTTCTAATGTAAACCAGCGGTCTGTATTTGTCAGTACATCATAAGAAATATTTAGTGACTGATGTCCCTGATCTCCTATAATCTTTTGATTTTCTTTAAACCGATCCAGAATCTGTTCTGTATACTCTTCTATGCTCTGGTTAAGATCTGCTGCCGAAGCATCATTCAGGCCGTCTGCGCTGCTTTCCAGCCTTGGTATCTGCACATCTGCCGAACTGTGCCCATCGTCAAACTGATAATCGCGGATGGTAATTACTTCAAAAAAATGCCCAAATACCGGCAGCTCCTGCAGCACCTGTGCAGAAGCCCTGCTGCAGTTCGGCAGCAGGCAGATTACCGCAAATGCTGCTGCCATACCTGTATAAATCCTCCTGTACATATGCCTCCTCTGCCGTTTTACCCTTTTCGCCTGTTCGATTGCTTCTTGCATCCGTCTGAGGCCTTCATCGGGTACATTCATCTCCATATAGTTCATTCTATCCTCATTCATCCTCTCTATCAGCTTTCCTGTCTCAAAAGTGCTGTCTGCGGCCTGATCCGGCTGCAGCTGTTCCACTTCTTTGATCTGCTCCTTTATCCGTTCTTTGCTCTGTTTTTCTGCCTGTTTTTTCATCTGTTCCTTTGATTGTTCTTTCATTTGTTTCTTTAACTGTTCTGCTATCTGTTCTTTTGACTGTTCTTTCACCTGTTTCTTTAACCGTTCTGCCATCTGTTCTTTTGGCTGTTCTTTCATCTGTTTTTCTGCCTGTCCTTTTATCTGTTTCTCCAACTGCCCTTTTATCTGCTTCTTCGACTGCCCTTTTATCTGCTTCTTCGACTGTTCTTCGCTATGCCCTTTCTGCTTCATATTCATTATCTTCCCTTCCAATCCTTCATCTGCTCACAAATTGAACTGCTGTTCCATATTCTAATTTCTATTATTATTATTTCTATTATTATTTCTATTTCTGCTTTTATATCTATTTTAACTGGATAAAGTGCTAATCCGCTAATGCAATTTTCAATTTGTTCATCGCACGGTACAGCCGGCTTTTTACCGTACTGAGCTTTTCCTGCGTAATTTCTGCGATTTCATCCAGCTGCTTATCTTCATAATAACGCAGATAAATAATCGTCTGTTCTTCTTCCTTTAACTGCTGGATTGCCTGATGAAGATCTATATCTTCATAACGGTCTTCCGATGAGCGTTCCACTTCATCTGCACTGTACACTTCCTTTTGTTTCCTGCGCAGCATATTATATGCCTCATTAATGACTATGCGGCAGATCCATGTTCCCACATATTCGGGACTCTTCAAAGTACTGCTTTTATATATGGCCTTGCACGCTGCTTCTTGTACGATATCCATTGCATCAGATTCATTTTTTACATAACTGTATGCCAGACGGTAATAACGGCTATAATTTTCCACGAGATTGCGCTCAATCAGTTCATCCCGGTTTTTCATATGTTTTCTCATTGCCTGCCTCCTTTAGATCCTGTACTCTTTAGATGTTTATTTATGGAAATTAGTTTCATTTTTTCTTTTGAAAATAAAAAAACTGCATTTCCATTTTAATACATAAAAGCCTCTATTCAGCATCATTAGAATCATTAAGTTAGGCTGTATTTTGAAACATCTGTTTTGAAACAACAATAGAAAGCACGCTGCGCGAACTTTCTATTGTCAAATGTCAGAACTAAAAAAAGACTTTATGATAATAAAATATCATAAAGTCTTTTTAACAGGGGTGGAAGGAATCGAACCCTCCTCTGGAGTTTTGGAGACTCTTATTCTACCGATGAACTACACCCCTAAATACAAAAATATCGTGTACCTTCAAAACTTCATACAGAATTCCATCCATTAGAATTTAATCTTTTGACAAAACGTTCCAAATCCTGACAGCTTACTCAACATGGCTCTGCCTTCTGGCCAAGCCTTCGACCTATTAGTGGCAGTCCGCTCCATGCGT
>CAJUHV010000058.1 GCA_910586445.1 uncultured Eubacterium sp. | reverse complement strand
CCGCTAAGTGGGGAGTGCAGATCGCGGGAATGATTTTTCAAACACGCTCTAGAGCAAGCCTGGACAAGAGTAGTCCAAGATGACAAGCTTCCTAGACTGCTCATGTCCAAGATGACAAGCTTCTTGGACTGCTCATGTCCAAGATGACAAGCTTCTTGGACTGCTCATGTCCAAGATGATGCAGCTTATTCATCCCAAATTTAATCAACATAGCCCACTATATCATGCCTCATGGATATGCCTCCTAAATTTGGGATAATTTCTTATAAATATTCATCCCGGTTACATATTTTCAGATTTTCCAGCACCATTTTAATATCCGGCGTACTGCTCTTATCACAGATCAATGTCGCGTCTTCCGTATCTACGATAATCAGGTCTTCCAGGCCGACTGCCGCGATCAATTTACTGCCGCCCTGGATAATATTATTTTTACTGTGTATTGTAATAATATTGCCGGTGACAACATTTCCGCATTCATTTGACTTCTGGATACGCTCTACCGCAAGCCATGAGCCGACATCATCCCAGCCAAAAGCGCCGGGCAGTATATAAATATGCTCTGCCTTTTCCATAATGCCGTAGTCGATCGAAACAGCCTGCAGCCTGGGAAACTCTTTTTCCAGAACCATTTCCTGCGCCTCTGTCCCAACTGCCTCGCTGATTTTCATAAGCCCGCTGTATAAATCCGGCAGGATCTGCCTGATATTTTGAAGGATTGTTGAAGCCTTCCAGATAAACATGCCGCTGTTCCAAAGGTATTCTTCTGTTTCCAGATATTCTTTCGCCGTCTGAAGGCTCGGTTTTTCTACAAAGCAGTCTACGGCATAAGCATTTCCGTCAGATTCTTCCGGGCGGAACTTTATATAGCCATAGCCTGTCTCAGGATAATCCGGCGTAATGCCGATTGTCACCAGATTGCTGTCCCGCTCGGCAATGCTGCACGCGTCCCGCAGCGTATGCAGAAACATCTTGTGATACTTGATCAGATGATCGGAAGGCAGCACAACCATCAGCGCCTCCTCGTATTTTCTGTCCACATGTACAGCAGCCAGGCCGATGCACGGTGCCGTATTTCTGCCGACCGGCTCACATAGTATATTCTCCGGCGGTATTTCCGGCAGCTGGGCTGCTACAAGATCTCTGTATGCTTTGTTTGTCGATATATATATATCCTCCATATCAATCAGAGGAAGTATTCTTTCTACAGTCAGCTGAATCATTGTCCTGCCGTCGTCTGTCAGGGATAAAAATTGTTTTGGCAGATTTTTGCGGCTTTTGGGCCAGAAGCGTTCCCCGCGTCCACCTGCCATGATTAATGCCGTCTTTTTCATGAAGCAACCTCTCTTCATCTGTTATTTAAGACACAGAATACCATGTTTTCAAATCTTCAAATATTTACTGAGAGAATTATTTATTGCTCAGCAGGATCAGCTTTTTCTTCTGCTGAATCTGTCTTTTCTTCTGCAGGATCTCTCTTTTCTTCTGCAGGATCAGCCTCTTCGATTGTAAAACTGCTTACTCCGTCTGCCTTCAGGCATTCGATTTCCTCTCTGCAGCGGCCTAAAAACTCTTCGTATGTCCGCTCTCCATTCCACGCCCGCTCTGCCAGCGCGAGCATGCGCGGAAATGCCATCTGCTCCAGCCTGTCGCCGTCCAGAATATGTTCCGACCAAAGCGGTGCTTCAAACCCAAGCAGATTTTCTCCCTCCAGCTTTAACCCGCACTTCAACTCAGGCTCAAACTGGTAAGTATTTCTAAGCGGCACTTCCTTTGGAATATAATCAAAATAAAATCCGCGTATTATCGAAAATATATAAGCATGTTTTTTTGCAGCCTCTGGATCAATCAGCGTCTCAAACTCAGCCCAGTACTGGATACAGGTATCCTCCAGCTCTCTGTCAGAAAACAGCACGTCATTCCAGCAGATCACCTTTTTGCCGCGCTTTAAAAGCTCCTTCTGCACCTGCTGCGTAAACCATGCCTGCAGCTGTGCTTCATCCTTCAGCCCTTCTTTTTGTATGCGCCTCTGGCAGTGCGGGCATTTGATCCATTCATCCTTTGGCACCTCATCCCCGCCGATATGGAAATATTCATACGGAAACAGCGCGCAGACTTCGTCTAAAAGATGTCCGATAAATTCCATCACCTCATCTTTTCCAACACACAATATTCTGGGAAATACCCCCCATGTTGTCTGTACCTTCAGAGGTTCACAGCTGCAGCTTAACTGAGGATAAGCGGCAACTATGGCGCTTACATGCCCCGGCAGATCAATCTCCGGGATCACCTCCATGCCGCGCACCTTCGCATAATGTACGATATCCCTTACTTCTTCTTTTTTATAATACCCCTGATACAGTGTTCCGTCTTCTTCTGTACGCACAGAACCGACCTCATTCAGCTTTGTAAATAATTCCGATTCCAGACGGAACCCCTGATCTTCACTCAGATGCCAGTGCAGGCGGTTTATTTTCCTAAGCGCACACTGCTCAATCATTTTCTTTACCTGATCCACATCAAAAAAATGCCTGCAGCAGTCCAGCATAAAGCCGCGGTACGCATGCTTTGGCGCATCCTCAATCACTGCGCACCTGCACGTCCCGTTTCCGTCCCGCAGGCTCCAGTACAATGTCGTCAGCGCATTCGCCGTTCCCTCGCTGTCAGCTGCTGATATGCAGATACGCTCCGGCTCTATTTCCAGCCTGTATGCACCCTGCCTGCCCTTTAAATCTGCGCTTTGGTCAATCTTTAACAACAGGCCGCCTGACGCCTGCTCATCGGATACGCCCTCAGAAAACGACGTCTGTATTCCTGCTGCTGCAAGGCGCTCACAAAATACGCTTACCTGTTCCGCTCCCGTCGGCTCATAAAGCATTTCAGCCTGTTTTGTTCCGCCCGGCTCCTTCTCCCCCTGAAAAAATATGTTCCTGCCCGCAGCCGTGCAGGTGCCCTCTGTATACAACTCTTTTCCATGAATCGCTGGTATCATAAAATCCCCCTTCTGCCGCTACCCATTGCGGCCTGCAATTAAAAACTCTCTGCCGCTGCCCATTGCAGCCTGCAGTTATAAACTCTCTGCCGCTGCCCATTGCAGCCTGCAGTTATAAACTCTCTGCCGCTGCCCATTGCAGCCTGCAGTTATATATAATCTGCTGCTGCCCATTGCAGCCTGCAGTTATAAACCCTCTGCCGCTGCCCATTGCAGCCTGCAGTTATATATAATCTCTCAGCACATCGATAATTGCATTACAGTATTCTATATACTTTCCATTGTCCACCATGCTGTCATACCATCCGATCAGATCTCTTAGTTCTTCATCCGTATATTCGATCTCTTCAAATGCTTCGGACGCTTCAATCGCCAGACGCCGGTTACGCACAAGATGAAAGCTGTCAAGGCCGAATTCATAGATCATTTTTTTCGAAACCTCCCGCAGTGTATTTTCCCCTGCGGGACGTATATTCCCATCCGGCGTATAATGAAACATGCTTTCTATGCCTGCCTGCGTAGGAATTACCATTCTGCTGTCATACCAGTTATTTTTGCGGTGCCCGCAGTGGTCTGCCCCATCGGTATCGCCTTCGCAGGAGGCAAGCATATTGGCATAATCCATATCCAGATCCGGGAATTTATCTTTAGGCCAGAAATGCTCCAGATGCGAGCTGCCGATTTTGATTCTGCACATGCAGTAGCAGCAGATATACCCCTGCTCCTTTAAAATCTGCTCCCTGAGCCGTCTTTTTTCTGACTGCGGGAAATCGCTCTTATAATCAGCACTTCGGCCATGCTGATCCTCAAATGCCTGTTTCCATGCCTCAAACCATTCCGGCGGCTTACCCTTGTCTATTTTTCTCATGCCTGCGTCCTTTTGCAATCAGTATGCGCACTTTTGCCGCGCTGTCATTGCGCCCGTTTGTTACTTCGTCCACCTGGTCGGCATATGCCTGCGCATTGTCATAATCCTTTGCCTCCAGTGCTTCGTACATCTTTTCCACCAGCTGTTTTATACCGGCTGAAAGCGAAGGCGTCTCCATCCGCTCTTCTAAGATGGCATTAGAATCCCACCCGTACATTGAATCATACTGGTTTATTATAATATCCATGCCCTCTTTTTTCAGCGTAATAATATTGTAGTCTTCTCCGGTTTCGCCCAGAACCTGCGGCGAATGTGTCGTAACGAGAAACTGGATATTTGGAAACGTTTCTTTTAAAACCCTTAAAATCTTCCGCTGCCACTGTGTATGCATATGAAGCTCCAGTTCGTCGATCAAAACAACTCCCGTTCCATCCAGCGGGCTTTCCAGCGCCGGATTTGCAATCGCAAGCCGTCTGGCCAGATCTCCGAACAAGGCAATCGTACATTTTTCGCCGTCTGAAAGCTGGTTAATATTTAAAGAGACACCCTCTTTTTCCACCATCATGGTAAGCGGCTGCCTCTCGATCCGTATATGGTCAAATCCCTCAAGCATGGCAGTCATGGCAGTACGCACGGCTTTTAACTCCCTGTTTTCATATTCCATCCCCTTTTCGCTGCGTACTTTCTGCTGATTTTCCAGATCCTCCTGCAGGCGGAACCATTCAAACAATGCCCTAAAGTCGATCTTGCTTTCAATCGCTTTGTCAAATGCATTCAGCTTTTCAAATGCTTTCTGCTTTGCCGCCTCAAGCGGAATATCCACCACCAGCCGGTTTACGCCATAATTGACAAAGACCGGCATATTTTTCTGATCCGGCGGGAATATCAGGTTTTCATCTGCATCCTCATATGGTTTTGTAATATACTGCTCTTCAAAATACCGGATCAGATCCCGCAGCTGGGCACAATGCTTTCTGCCGCTTTTCCTGCTGATTTTTCTCCAGTATGAAAATACCTCTCCGGAACGAAAACGAAAGCCGGCGGACACATATGCCGCTGCCTTGCCGTTCATAATATCATCCTCCGTCATCTGTGCCAGTTTTTTGGAACTGCCCGCCAGCCTGCCGATAATATTTGCATACAATAAATCTACCGCCCGCAGCACCGAAGACTTTCCGACACCATTTATCCCAAAAAACACGGTACTTTTCTCATTCAGCTGAATATCCAGCTCGTGAATTCCCCTAAAATTTTTAAGCGTAATTTCTGACAGCTTCATACTGGAATACCTCTTTTATTATGATCTATTATGACTGGCTGCTTCTGCCTTTAACACACCGGAATCTGCCGGGCATGGAATCAAAATCTTCAGGCTGAACCACCCGCCCTGTAAACTGATATCCACCTCGCCCCCATACTTATGCACCGTATGCTGCAGGCTCTTTAACCCATAGCCGTGAAACCCTGCTTTTTCCTTTGTTGTCACCGGCAGCTGCTTATGAAACCGCAGCTTGTCCTCACAGTAATTTTCCAGCCGGATAATCAAAAATGACCTCTGCGAAAATACAGACAGATGAATCATGCGTTTCTGCATATCTGCGATCTTTTTTTCACACTCGATCGCATTGTCGAGTGCATTTCCAAAAATCGAACAGATGTCCATGACATCCATAAAATCCAGCAATGCACCGTCTGCCACGATTGTAAGTGCTATATCATGCCGCATGCAGTTCATGCTTTTACTCGTCAAAAGTGTATCCAGCACACAATTGCCGGTATGCTGCTGTGCACCGTAGCTTTTGATCTCTTCTTCCATCTGGTCCAGGTATTCACTGCGCTTCTGTGCACTTTCCTCTGCCCGCAGCGCTAAAATATGATGCTTTAAGTCATGGTATTTATAATTGATCAGCTCTAATGTTTCCTGCGACTGCTGATACTGGACATACTGATTGTTCAGGATCATCTCCATGCTCTCAAGCTCCAGCTGCGAGCGCAGATGCATTCTCTGGATATGGTACGCATAAAAAATCGCAAGCCCTCCCAGATCTATCAGCGTACGTACGTTAAATATTTCGACGGAATACCTTCCCCAGAACGGCGTATTCGAATACGCAAACCCGATATTGCTGATCAAAAACACCGCCAGTCCGATTATTACCGCAAAAATTATTTCACGCACAGAAATATTGGTGCATTCTTCCTTCCCTGCCACTCTCCTTCCAAGAAACCGCATGATCAGGTACACAGTCCCATACGTGCCGCCCAGAAGCACCCATGCCAGCCACTGGATGGAAATGCCGCGTTCATAGTAAAAATAACAGTGCAGCTCCCATTCCAAAGAAGCCGCAAATTCAGCTATGATAAAAGCCCGGATGCCGTTGTATACTGCGTCCAGAATGCTGAGGTCACAGCAGCTGTAAATAAACAGTCCCATAAAGACCACTGCGGCCATCATAATAAGAAACCACAAAATGCCGTCCTGCCCTTTGGTAAGCACTAAATATACCGACTGAAAGACCAATGCCGCCGCCGATATGCCCACGAGCTTTAAGATGCTGAAACGTCTCTTCAGCTCAAAAATGCATACCAGGCACGCCAGCCATTCGGCCAGCGCCGTATAAATACGTGGAATATCCGGGAGAGTCAGAGCCGCTCCCGACGCCCATCCATTCATTTTACTCTACCTCACTCCAATACCTTGTCAGATCCTGCATAAATGCATTGGTTCTGGGACGGCTTAAAAGCAGCTTTTCGCCTTTTACAATTGCACATTTATCCTGTACGCCGTCCACATGCTCCAGATTGATCAGG
Organism: uncultured Eubacterium sp.; assembly: GCA_910586445.1. GTDB lineage: Bacteria > Bacillota > Clostridia > Lachnospirales > Lachnospiraceae > Eubacterium_J. Next base: position 18,875 of record CAJUHV010000058.1, on the reverse strand, counting down.
TATCCTTTATTGCCGCGTGAAAAATTCAATCCATCCAGTGCCTTTTCTGCCTGCTTCATCGTACCGCTGGCTACAAAAACCCCGTCCTGCGTATGATAAATCAGATTGTGTGCCTGACTCTCAATGTAGTAAATATTCGAAACATCCATTCTGTGCACACCGCCTTTGACCTGTATGACAACAGATTTTTTTGCCTTTTTCTTCAGCCTGGCAGCAGCACGTCCAAATTTTTGTGAAAACGCAAAGTAAGTAACAGGCTTTAAGATATAGTCCAGTGCACCTACCTCGTACCCGCGTATTGCATACTGCGGCATATTTGTAATAAACATAATAATGACTTCCGTATCCTTCTGCCTGATCTCCTCCGCAGCCGTCATGCCGTCTACAAACTTCATCTGGATGTCCATCAGTATAATATCATGCTGTGCCTTATAATTCGACGTAATTTCGTCCCCGTCCCTGTAGATCTCTACCTCCAGCTCTTCCCCTGTATCCTTCTCAAAATCCTTTAAGTATTCCTGCAGCTGGGAAATATAACATTCATCATCTTCTACGATTGCTACCCTTATCATTATGAAGCCTCCGTTTCTATGCCGATCTTCTTTGCTGCAAAAGCGCAGAGCACTTTAGATGCGGGTTATCCCCTGCGCTGCATTGATATATTTTCACAGACTCGAAAAGTATATTTGTCTTTGTCACATTAGTATAGTATATAATTCTAAATATTGCTAGTATTTCTTTGTTTTATGCATAAAATGTCCAGATTGTCTGTAATTGTTCCGCCTGCAAGCACATAGTCTCCCTCATATAGTACAACTGCCTGCCCCGGCGTGACAGCCCGCACCGGCTTTTCAAAACGAAGCCTGATGCAGCTGCCGTCTTCCGAGACAGCTGCTGCCTTACACTGTTCCCCGGCATGGGAATAGCGTATTTTTGCCATGATCTGCTGTCCGGCTTCTAACCGCGGCACCGCCATATAATTCATATGATCAGCCGTAAGGTCCAGGGTCATCAGATCTTCGTTTTCCCCAAGAACGACCTCGTTTGTGCCTGTCCGTATCTCAGTGACAAACATAGGCTTTCCCAATGCAATGCCAAGCCCCTTGCGCTGTCCGATCGTATAATGGGAAATTCCTTTATGCTCTCCCAGCACGGTGCCGTCCTTTGCCACAAAGCTGCCCGGCTGTTCCCGTACTCCCGTCTCGCGGCAGATAAATCCTGCATAATCCTGATCCGGCACAAAACAGATCTCCTGGCTGTCCGGCTTATGTGCGACATCCAGGCCGATACGCCGCGCAGTCTCGCGGACCTGCTCCTTACTGTACGCGCCGACAGGAAACAGCGTATGCCTAAGCTGATCCTGTGTCAGGTTATAAAGCGCATACGTCTGATCCTTCTTTACAGAAGCAGACCGGCGCAGTGTATACCGTCCGTTTGAAAGCCGCACCTTCTGCGCATAATGCCCGGTAGCAATATAATCTGCCCCGATCTTGAGGCTGCGCTGCAGCAGTGATTCCCATTTCACATACCGGTTGCATGCAATGCATGGATTCGGCGTCCTGCCGCACTGGTATTCCTTTACAAAATAATCTATGACATTTTCCTGAAATTCCCTGCGGAAATTCATCACATAATACGGAATGCCAAGCTGCGCTGCCACACGTCTGGCATCCTCTACCGCACTGAGCCCGCAGCATCCTCCTTCCTGTCCCGCTGTCAGCGCATCCTGCTCCTGCCAGACCTGCATCGTAACGCCGATGACCTCGTATCCTTGTTCTTTTAACAAATATGCGGCTACTGAAGAATCTACCCCTCCAGACATGCCTACTACTACTTTTTCCTTCATAATAATCTCCTATAAACGATAAATGCCGGAAGTTTACTGTCAACACTTCCGGCATCTGCTGCTTTTGTAAGCTATACTATTTTTTATCAAGCGGAAAATCATCCCAAATTTAATCAACACAGCCCGCCTGCCATACCCTGCGGGTACATCTCACAGCATTTTTCAAACAGGCTCTAATCTTCCTCCACCGGTTCCTCTGAAATATCTTCTTTTGGCGGATTTAAGCCCTCGATTTCAATATGGTTTTTCTGTGCATAATCCCATAACGCTGCATGAATCGCCTCTTCCGCCAGCAGCGAGCAGTGCACTTTTACCGGAGGCAGTCCGTCAAGCGCCTCCATTACTGCTTTGTTGGTTACTTTAAGAGCCTCATAAATCGTCTTGCCCTTTACCAGCTCTGTTGCCATGCTGCTCGTCGCTACTGCTGCCCCGCAGCCAAACGTCTTAAATTTGCAGTCATTTATAACCTTTGTCTCTTCATCGATATCGAGATATATACGCATAATGTCGCCGCACTTTGCATTGCCGACTGTACCTACCCCGCTGGCCTGCTCAATCTCTCCTACATTTCTAGGATTATTAAAATGATCCATTACTTTTTCACTATACATTGTTGTGCCGCATCCTTTCCCATACTTATTTCCTAAATTCTATTTTTATGCTTTTCGTTTCTATTTTAATTTTCCTGCTTTTATACTTATGTTTTTATACCTTTGGTTTTTATTTTAATTTTCCTGCTTTTATACTTAATGTTTATGCTTTTGCTGTTCTCTTTATCCTTTAGCTTTTATTTCTCCCTATTTACATTTCTGATTCTAAGCTTTTTCTTTTCTTATTCTTTTCTTACTCTTTTCTTACTTAGTACCTGCCTTACTATTTTTAGTCTCTTGATCTCTAGGCTTTTACTTTCTTGTTTCTAACCTCTTACTTTCTTACTTTATGTGCTCCTAAATTCCTGTTTCCCAGATTCTATTTTCTTTTATTATTTACATCCAGAAAACCTCTCTTTATTTTTGATTTTTCACAAAATCCTCGTAAAGCGGCGACATGCTGCGCAGACGCTCTACAACCGCCTTTAAGCTGTCTGCCACATAATCCACGTCTTCCATCGTCGTTTCTTCTGAGAGCGTAAGGCGCAGGGAGCCGTGTGCGATCTCGTGCGGCAGCCCGATGGCAAGCAGTACATGAGACGGATCTAACGACCCGGAAGTACATGCAGAGCCGCTGGAGGCACAGATGCCCTTTTGGTCGAGCATAATTAACAATGACTCGCCTTCTATAAAACGGAAACAGAAATTCGCATTGTTCGGCAGGCGGTCAGCCGGATGCCCATTCAGCCTCGCATACGGGATCTCATTTAACACACGTTCAATCAGATGGTCTCTTATGGCAGCCACTTTTCTGCCTGCTTCTTCCATATCTGAGGCTGCGATCTGCGCCGCCCGGCCCATGCCCACAATACCCGGCACATTGCTTGTTCCGCCCCTTCTTGCACGCTCCTGCGCACCGCCGTGGATAAATGCCCCCAGCTTTACGCTGTTTCTCATATAGGAAAAGCCGACGCCTTTCGGACCGTAAAATTTATGTGCACTGGCACTGAGCATGTCTATATTCAGCTCGTCCACATCAATCGGCACATGTCCGAAAGCCTGCACGGCATCTGTATGAAACAGCACCCCGTGCTTTTTTGCAATCGCGCCGATCTCGCGTACCGGCTCAATCGTCCCGATCTCATTATTTGCAAACATAATGCTGATCAGTATCGTATCCGGGCGGATCGCCTGCTCCAGCTCATCCAGGCGGATTACCCCATATTCATCCACATCCAGATAAGTCACTTCAAATCCCTGCTTTTCCAAATATTCGCATGTATGCAGCACTGCATGATGCTCTATTTTGGATGTAATAATATGCTTTCCTTTCGACGAAAGAGCCTGCGCACATCCTTTGATCGCCCAGTTATCCCCCTCGCTGCCGCCTCCGGTAAAATAAATCTCCTTCGGCTGTGCCCCGATCAGGCCTGCTATTGTCTTTCTTGCCTCTTCCACTGCATTTCTGCTCTGCTGCGCAAATGTATACACACTGTTTGGATTGCTGTAATTTTCCATAAAATATGGCTTCATTGACTCAAATACTTCCGGCCTTAATGCTGTGGTTGCCGCATTATCCAGATAAATCAGCTTTTCCATCTGTAAAATCCTCCTTTTTACTGCCGCTTATATATCATAGTATTCCCGTAGGAATATAGTGGTAAATAGATATGCTAAAACATGGAAACCGTACTTTACGTTACGCCTCCCTTTCCTATATTCATAGTATCTCCATAGGACACATTCATTATAACGCATTCTGCCAAAAAGTCAACAAAAAAGAAAAACTTTGCAGCGATATTAATCAATACTGCTAAATAGATTTTTTCTTGAAAAAACATTTCCTTTTTCAATCATTTGTAGTAAAATATTACATACATCTAAATGAAGGGGGAGAACTATTTATGTTATCAGCAAAAGGATTACTGGATGCGCTTTCACAAGAAAACGTTTCCACTGAAAATTATAAAAATTCTAATAATGATAAGGATTTTGGCAAGGTGCTAGATTCATACGAACCCGTTGGCAGCACGAACGGCTATGTACTTCGGTGCCCTGATGGCCAGGAAAGATTATTTTCGTTAGATAATAATTAAGGAGTCGCTATGGATAAAATTGTACCGTCAGACACATATAAGAAATTATATGCTAAAATTCTTGGCCCGCTTTTTAAGCAATTATGTGAAGCTAATCCGATTTATGCCTTTAAAGTGCGTATAAACAATCTGCCAATGCCTTTAGCTATCTGGACTGAATATAATATAACAGCTATTACGAAAAAGCTGTGTATAATATGAAAGGCTCACGATTAGACCGACATAAATTAGCTTCTTGCATTTGCGGAGCAATTATAAAAGTACGCCCACTGACCGGCGTTAATGGAGCACCTATTTCAAAAAACGCCAATGAGTTATTAGCTCTATACGCCGGTCTTGGCGTAATAAAATTTTATATGTTTGATGATTTTTTAGAAACACTTAACACATCAGAGACTTGTAAGGCAGCTGTCCGGGAATTTTTAGCTGCTAATTTTGAAATATGTTATCCCAACAATACACTTGACACACAGATCTATCAAAAAAATCTTGCAAATGCGCTATTTTGGACGCATTCAATATGCAAAAAGGTAAATCAAGAGTGTTTCCAATATGATTTATGGGCGTATGCAAAAATATTTTATCATTTGGAATTATACAATAAGCCAATAATGCAGCAAGCGGCACTGACTTTTGTTTTTATACTTCCTTTTTAATCTCTCCGATGAGTCTTCAAACACCCTCCAGCAGCTTTTCCACACCTGCCAGCTTTACGCAGCATGCAAACACAGCCGCTGCCTGTTCCATTTCTTCCAGCTCAGGAAATGTCGGCGCGATTCGTATAACAGAATCGTGCGGGTCTATGCCATATGGAAAAGGTGCTCCCGCTGCTGTCAGTGTAACCCCGGCTTCTTTTGCTTTTGCGACAATGGACTTTGCACAGCCTTCCATAGCCTCAAAGCATATAAAATAGCCGCCCTTGGGCTTTATCCACGACCCGATTCCAAGCCCTGCAAGCTCCCTGGACAAAATCCGGTCTACTGCCTCAAATTTCGGCCGCACCAGCGCAGCATGCTTTGCCATATGCCTGCGCACGCCGTCCATATCTTTTAAATACCGCGTATGCACCCACTGCTTGATCTTGTCATGCCCGATCGTCTGGACAGCCATCTGCTTATAAATGCTGTCCCTGTTTTCTATAGAAGCTGCCATAGCCGAAAATCCTGCGCCGGAAAACGTCACCTTTGACGTAGAGCAGAACTGATATACCATGTTTATGCTGCCTGCTTTTTCACATTCCTGCATAATCGGCAGCAGCCTTGCGCGGTCATCCTCGTACAAATCATGCACTGCATAGGCATTATCCCAATAAATGCGGAAGTCCTCTGCCGCAGGCTTTAATGCCGCAAAGCGGCGCACAGTTTCATCCGAATACGTAATTCCCTGCGGATTTGAATATTTAGGCACACACCATATGCCTTTTACCGCTGCATCCTCAGCGGCCAGGCGTTCTACCATGTCCATATCCGGGCCGTCGGCACGCATCGGCACAGGGATCATTTCTATGCCGAAATACTCTGTAATCGAAAAATGCCTGTCATATCCCGGCACCGGGCACAAAAACTTGACCCGATCCAGCCTGCACCATGGGGTCGAGCCTAAGACGCCGTGCGTCATAGATCTGGCAATCGTATCATACATAATGCTCAGACTGGCATTTCCATGGACTATAACCTGCTGCGGGTCACAGTCCATAAATCCTGCCATCAGCCTTTTTGCTTCTTCGATTCCGTCCAGCCCGCCATAATTGCGGCAGTCCGTGCCATCCTCCGCAATCAGCCTGGCCCCCGAATAAATCAGGTCATACATATCCATAGACAGATCCAGCTGAGACGGAGACGGCTTGCCTCTTGTCAGATTCAGATCCAGTCCAAGCTCCTTGATTTTTTGATACTCCTTTTCCAGCCCCGCTTTTTCTTCCAGCAACTGTTCACGGGACATCTCTGCATATGGTTTCATCCTGTCCTCCTGCCGGCATTCCTGCCATTGTTTATCTTAATGCCAATTCCATATTTATCAATATAAATCCTGCCTGATCCTTTATCTATGCTTCTCGTCATTTGTGCAAAGCTTCATTTGTGCAATGCTTCATTTGTGCAATGCTTCATTTATGCAATGCTTCATTTGCGCAATGCTTCATTTGTGCTTTGTATCATGACATTCTTCACGTCATTCCCGAAAACATCATTGATGCTTTCCGTCATTTTTCCAGGCACGCACATTTTCAAGGTATGCGCTGATCTGCTTTTCATAACCATTGTCCGTCGGCTTATAAAATACTGCCTCTGCCAGCTCATCCGGCAGATACTGCTGGGATACATAATGATCCGGGTAGTCATGTGCGTACAGATATCCGACGCCGTGCCCCAGCCTGGCGCTGGACTTGTAATGTGCATCCTTTAAATGCACCGGCACCTGCGGTGTCTGCATAGACTTCACCGCCTCGAGCGCCTCAAACACTGCCATGCATGCCGCATTGCTCTTTGGCGCGCCTGCTACATAGCTTACTGCCTGCGATAATACAATCTGTGCCTCCGGCATTCCCAGCCGTTCTGCCGCCAGAGAAGCGGCTACCGCTACCTGCAGCGCCTGCGGGTCTGCATTTCCCACATCCTCGGAGGCACAGATCATAATCCGTCTTGCAATAAACTTAGGATCTTCGCCTGCCGTCAGCATACGCGCCAGATAATAGACAGCCGCGTCAGGATCGGAACCCCGCATGCTTTTGATAAATGCAGAGATCGTGTCATAATGGCTGTCCCCGGATTTATCGTACCGGATGACACGTTTTTGGATACATTCTGATGCGATATCCAGTGTAATATGAATCTTTCCGTCCGTGCTGCGCTCGGTCGTAAGCACCCCCAGCTCAATCGCCGTAAGTGCTGAGCGCGCATCACCGTTTGCAGCCTCTGCCAAAAATTCAGCGGCCTCTTCTTCCAGCAATGCCTCGTAAGAGCCGAGGCCCTTGTCTACATCGTTGACTGCCCGGTACAGCAGCTTTTTGATATCCTCTTTGGAAAGCGCCTGCAGCTCGAAAATCACAGACCGGGACAGCAGCGCACCGTTTACTTCAAAATACGGATTTTCTGTCGTCGCTCCGATCAATATAACCGTACCGTCTTCCACAAACGGCAGCAGATAATCCTGCTGCCCCTTATTAAACCGGTGGATCTCATCGATAAACAGAATCGTCCGTTTTTGATACATGCCCTGATTGTCCTTCGCCTGTTTGATGACCTCCTCCATATCCTTTTTTCCGGCGGAGGTCGCATTGAGCTGCATAAACTGCGCGCTCGTTGTATTTGCAATCACCTTTGCAAGCGTCGTCTTGCCGGTTCCCGGAGGGCCGTAAAAAATCACAGAGCTTAATTTATCCGCCACAATCGCCCGGTACAGCAGCTTGCCCTTTCCAATAATATGCTGCTGCCCGACCACCTCGTCCAGAGTAACCGGACGCAGCCTTGAGGCAAGCGGTGATTCTTTTTCCAGATTCTTTTCTCTCATATAATCAAATAAATCCATAAGTTCTCCATGTATGGCACTGTACAAATGCAATTTTCAATATTTTCCAATTCAAAACTCCTCTAATACGATACCTTATTACTTCGAATTAATCAAGCATAATTTTGCGTTTTTGCCTTTATTTTAACGGATTTTTGATATTCGGTGAATGATCTGCATGCTCTTTTATTTTGCAGGATATGCAGTCTGCCTAATGCAGAACGGCGGAATGTCATCCCATGGCAGAAGTATGATTTTTATTGTTTCTTTTTCGCATATAAAAAGACAGCAGATTCTTCAAACATAGAATCTGCCGCCTCTTCTTTTATTTATGGCAATAGAAACCAGCCACAGCCCGGGCAGTGCCCCAGCTCTTTATTCATGACAAAAGAAAGTTCGCGCAGCGTGCTTTCTTTTGTTTAATTAAACACCCCATAGTTTAATACCTTCGTTTGTGCCTGTATATATCGTTTCTATTGTTTTTTCTATTATTTTTCTATTGTATTTTCTGTTATTTTTTCTATTGTTTTATTTCTATATATTGGTTCTGTTACCTCAATTTAATTCTTGATTTCGACCTTCATTAAAGCCTTGTATCCCATTTGCCGCAGAATACGGTATCGCTTGCCGTGCCCTTAAACTCGCTTCTGCCGCAGATCTTTTCGATCGCTGTGCGGATGCTGATACGTGTACTGCCATACGCATTGACAAATGCGTGTACCTGCGGCACATCAATAAGATGATTTGTATAGTTTAAGCTGATTCCTACCGTAGGCACTTCTGTCAGATACCAAGGCAGCTCGCTGGAATGATTGCAGCTCCAGCGCAGGCGCACATTATTTTCCTGTGCATATCCTTTAACGTTGATTACTAAAAATACTACGTCATAAGAATCTGCAAAATCTTTCATCTTGCCGCAGTGCATCATTGTAAGCATATGCTCCGGCTTCGGCCCTTGTTCTGCCTCTAAATCATGGAAGTTTGGTGCCACATCTACAGAAAATCCTGCACGCTCCAGCTCTTCTACCACTACCTGCTTTACCGGGTCGCATTTATATGCTTTTGAAGTCGGTGTAGACTGTATAAATACCAACCTTGCACGCTTTTTCTCTTCTGGACGAATCGGCAGGTCATGTTTTGTATCCTTTACAAGGGTAATACATCTGTCTGCTGCTTCTTCTGCCAGCTTTATATGCTCTTCGCATCCTACAATCTGATCTTTTACTTCCGGTGCTGCAGTTACATTCTCTTTCTTATAAAGTCCAAGCTTTGCTTTCAGGCCAAGTATTCTATGAAGTGCGTCATCCAGACGTTCCTGTGTAATTACGCCGCTTTCTACACCGTCCTTCATATACTGGAAGTCTTCTTCCTTATCGTTGCTGAACAGGAACATGTCACAGCCGCTTGCAATTGCTTTTGGAACTGCAACAGACCTGCGCTCCATGCAGGCGATTCCTGCCATATGAGAAGCATCTGTAATGACCAGTCCGTTAAATCCCATTTCCCCGCGCAGCAGGTCAGTAAGCAGCTCAGGTGCTAAGGTAGCAGGCATAATATCTTCGTCTTTTATGCCCGGGCGGAGCTTACGGCTCATTTCAGGCAGCGCAATATGCCCTACCATAATGCTTTCCAGTCCTTCATCGATCATTGTCTGATATACTTTCCGAAACGAAGCATCCCATTCTTCTACGCTTAAATCATTGACGCCAAGCACAAGGTGCTGGTCTCTTTCTTCTACGCCGTCACCCGGAAAATGCTTGCAGCAGCAAGCCACGTTGCTCTGATGAATGCCGTCTATATATGCGCGGATATTTTCGATTACACGGTCTGCATTGTCTCCAAAGCTGCGTGTATTTACAATCGTATTGCGCCAGTTCATAAATATGTCGGCACATGGGTTAAACATCCAGTTTACACCTACGCTGGAAGCTTCCCTGCCTGCTACATATCCCATATCATATGCCGTCTTTGTGCCTTCTCCGGCAGCTGCCTCTGCAGCTGTCGCGACATATGTTCCGTCTGACAGGCATCCGTCGCCGCCGTTGTCACAGTTTGCTGCAATCAAAAGCGGCAGCTTTGAATTTTCCTGATATACTTTATTCTGATTGTATACCTGTTCCTTGTCGCCTCCCTGCCAGCGCAGGCCGCCCTGATGATAATTTGCCAGTGTATCTTTGATTTCCTGCTCATCCAGACCTCTCCTCATCTGTACAAACAGCTGTCCTACTTTTTCATCCAGGCTCATAGAAGCAATCGTAGACTCTACCCATTCCAATGCTTCATCAGACAGACAAAACGGCTTTGCTTTTAAATCAACCATGATCATCTTCTCCTTAAATACTTTTTATCGCTTTTCCCCAAAAACTAACATTTTATTTATCCAGAACCGCAGATATTCTGAAAATACCTTCCCCCCGCAGACCCCCTCTGCGCTGTTTCCAAAATATCTGCTTCTGGAAAATTTACAGCATGCCCGCTGATCAGCCTACATATTTTTTAAGCGTTTCCCGTACTGCTCCAGGACCTGCCATCAGCTCTTTAAAATATCCCAGCACTTTGTCAGCCAGCCCGCAGTCATGCAGGTCTACGCCAAATATAGAAGCATCCGATAAAATCGGATCAATCTGCGCATCATCTACCGGCTCTCCCAGCTTTATGCCGTTTAGCTTTTCTTTCATTGCATGAAGCAGCGGATCCGGGCTTACCTCAAACTCTTTTCCTTCATCATCTACACCGATCAGATACCGCAGCCACCCAGCCTGTACCAGCGGGATCAGCGTCAGCTCAGAGGCTTCACGGTCAGATGACGCCATATAAGCCTTGATTGTCTCTCCAAAACGGATCGACAGCTTCTGCGATGTATCCGTAGCAATACGCTGCGGCGTATCCGGCATAAACGGATTTGGAAAACGCTCTGTAAGCACTTCATTCAAAAACTGCTTTGGATCAATAACCCCAGGATCAACTACAAACGGCATGCCTTCTTCGTGGCTCATGCGGTCGATAAACCGGGAAAGCTGCGGATCTTTTGTCTCATCCGCAATCGAGGTAAATCCTAAAATGCAGCCATATACAGCCAGACATGTATGCAGCGGATTTAAGCAGGTGCAGACCTTCATCTTCTCTACCTTATTTACCGTATCGCGGTCTGTAATGATCACGCCGACATCTTCAAGAGGCGGCCTTCCATTTGGGAACTGATCTTCAATAACCAGATACTGCGGTTTTTCTGCATTTACAAACGGTGCTGTATACGTATGCTTTGTTGTCACAAACGGACGGATTTCTTCCAGACCGTCAGCAATCAGCTGCTCTTCTACAACTGGGTGCGGACGAGGCGTGATTTTATCAATCATGCTCCATGGATATGCAATCTCGTTTTCCAGATAATCATAATCTTCCTGTGTAATACTGCCCTTATCAAGCCATGCTTTTGCGATTTCTGTCACTGCTGCCTTCAGCTTTTCTCCATTGTGCGAGCAGTTGTCCATGCTCACCAGCGCAAGCGGCTTTCCACATGCAGCCTTTCTGCCGAGGCACATAGCAGCCAGCTGCGCCATAAACGTCTTGCAGGCCGCCGGCCCGTTCTCCATATCTTCAGCCACTGCCGGAACAATCTCCTGTGCGGCATTGCGCAGGGAATATCCTTTTTCTGTAATAGTAAAAGATACGATCTGAAGAGAAGGCTTTTTCATAATTTCAGCGATTTTTCCGCTGTCATATAATACGGTAAGGCTGTCTGCAAACGAGCCTACTACTTCTTTGTCCAGATTGCCGTCTGCATTCAGCGTCACTGCGATTGTCAGATTGTCGTATGGACGGAAACATTTTGTAATAATCTCATCGTCATAGCCTTCGCAGCAGACAATTCCCGTGTCCATTTTCCCCTGCTCAATCAGGCGCTGGCAGAGCACTGCCGGAAAGATCCGAAATATATTGCCAGATCCAAAATGCATCCACTGCGGATTCTGCTCTGTATTCTCCGCAATCTTTTTTGGATCATAAGCCGGAAGATGGTAGCCCTTCCAAGCCTCTTTGTCTTGAATTGATTGTAGTGATAATTTCAAAATACATTCTCCTTTCTTAGGCGGTTACATGCTCTTACTTGTTTCCTTCCAGACGGTCAAGCATATCCCAGCAGCCCCACAGATACATAATGCCGAGTGCGCGGTCATACAGGCCGTAGCCCGGACGGCACTGCTCATCCCAGATATGGCGTCCATGGTCAGGACGAACATATCCCTGATAGCCGCAGTCATGGTATGCGCGCATAATCTCCAGAATGCCTACATCGCCGTCACAGTCACGGTGTGAAGCTTCTGTAAAATCACCGTTGTCAAAATGTTTTACATTGCGGATATGTGCAAATGCAATGCGGTCACAATAAGTGCGTACAATATCCGGCACATTATTTTTCGGATTTGCACCAAGCGAGCCTGAACACAGGCACAGGCAGTTGTATTCATCATCTACCATAGACAGGAAATGTCCGATCGACTCCTTGTCCACCAAAAGGCGCGGCAGTCCAAAGATATCCCATGGCGGGTCATCCTGATGAATCGCCATCTTAATGCCTGTCTCGTGGCATGTAGGCATAATTGCCTCTAAGAAATATTTTAAGTTGTCCCACAATTTTTCTTTTGTTACCGGCCTGTATTTTTCAAACAGTTCGTCAAGCTGTGCCATGCGCTCCGGCTCCCAGCCCGGAAATGTCATGCCGTGCAGGTTTTCCAGAATATATTTTGCCATTTCCTTATAATCGTCCTGTATTCTGGATTTTTCATAAAATAATGCCGTAGAGCCGTCTTCCATCGGATGAAACAGATCAGTACGTGTCCAGTCAAAGATCGGCATGAAATTATAAGTCACTACCTTTACGCCAAACTTTGCCAGATTGCGCAGCGTCGTTTTATAGTTTTCAATATACTGGTCGCGTGTCGGCAGTCCGATCTTAATATCGTCATGGACATTTACGCTTTCTACTACGTCCATATTAAATCCCGCACCTTCGATCTGCTGACGCGCCTGCTCGATCTCTTCTACCTCCCATACTTCTCCGGCCTGCTTGTGGTGTAATGCCCATACCAATCCGGTCACTCCCGGAATCTGCTTGATCTGCTGCGGTGTAATGGAATCATTTCCTTCACCGTACCAGCGAAAAGTCATCTGCATAATGTATCCTCCTTAAAATTTTCTTTCATTATAACACATTGTATAGTATTTTCCAAATACTTCAAATTTATTACTTTACAGTTTTCATTTTCAAATGCAGCTGTCTGAATATTATATCTGTATCATCCCATTCTCATCCGGCTGCATCGGCAGTACAATCATAAGGTCAATCAATGTCATAGCAAATGCAATTCCGGTCCAGCAGAATAACAGATATAGGACACCCAGCATTTTCTGGCCTGCATAAAACCGGTGTGCACCGCACAGCCAGCCACAGCTTAATGCCAGGCGGATGTATTTTTTCCGCTCTACAGTTTTAGGCCCTCTCTGGCGCTCAGCCAGCCAGTCTCCGACTCTCATCCACCATTTCGGCTGTTCCTTGATCCCATACTGCTCTTTCAGTTCAGCAAGCTCCTGCTCTAATGCGATCATTTTCTTTGGATCTGCCAGATCTCTGTCACTGCGTCCCATATCTATTATTCCGCCTTTCCTAAAACTTTCCTAAAAGTATTTTATGCCGCTCCCTTTGCCTTAATCCTTATGATTTCATCCTGAATTTCTTCCATCTTCTCTTTGGTCAGCGGATAGAAATGCATGGCGATTACGTTACAAATCAGTCCTACAATAACAATGCCATACAGACAGAACACACCTACTGCCTTTAATTCCGGCGTCAATGGTGTATTCGGTCCCGGCAGCGCATCCTTAAACCCGATCGCTGCACACATAAGGCCGACAATTGTAGACGCAAGTGAAGAAATCATCTTATCTACAAAGCTGAATAAGGTTCCCATAAGGCCCGGCACATATTTCCCGGAACGGGCAACTTCGTAGTCCGCACAGTCTGCTGTCATCGGGATTACAATATTGCCGGAAATGCCGCTGAATCCCTTAAATCCAAGCCATAAAACTAAAAATGCAATCGTAAAGAAATTAAATCCGCTGAACCCTTCAATGCCCGGCAGGGACAGTGTAGAAGGATCTGCCATATAAAACAGCGCTACCGAAAGCACACAGCAGATTAACGAACCATATGTACCAAACATCATCGCTTTTTTCTGGCCCAGCCTGGAGGCAATTACGCCGGCGCCAAACATCAGAAACAGCATCGTAGGAATACTCGTATACGCAGCTACCGCACCCTGCAGCGCCGGATTGCCGCACATAATCGCATACACAATAACACTGACAGTTGCATTTCCCTGTGTTGACAGGGCCAGCTTATCCGTGCCTGCAGATACAACCAGCATCTGGATCGCCCGGTTGCCCTTGAGCACTTCCCAGTAATCTTTGAATCCGACCTTTACAGCCTTGCCTGTGCCAAAGTATTCCGGCCGGTCCTTTGCTGAAATGCTGAAAATAGCAATACATGTAAGTATAAATGAAATCGGTGCAATCAGCATCCATGCATCTTCATAATACTTCAATGTGAAATCGCCGTGTTTTTTCAACAGATATCCTGTAAAATACATCGGAAGAAGCGCAAATATAAGCGTATTGTATATTCCATCAAAGATCGTAAACAGCGGCCTCTGCTTAGGATCATTTGTCAGACAGGACTGTGCCGATTTTGTAACTACACACTGAAATGTATATCCAACTACATAAATCATATATATAATTACGAAAAAGACAAACTTTATCGCACTCGGCATATTCTGGCTCACATAAAACATAATAAATGTAGAAATCATCAGAATAAGATTTCCAATCAGCATAAACGGGCGGTTTTTACCAAACCTGCCGTTCGTCTTATCTACTAAATAACCAACAAATGGATCTGACACACCGTCCCAGATTCTCATTACTGTTACAAAAGAAGTCGCCAGCACAGCGCCGACTCCTAATGCGCCGATCATGAAATAGGAAATAAATCCTACAAAATACATATACATATTTGTAGCTGTATTATTAAATGCAAATCCTGCAATCTGCCACAATTTGGCACGGTGTAGTCCGTCCCCGTTTCTTTGACCACTCATAACTATTTCCTCCTAATTAATCCGTCCTCTCAGGACAGGTTTTCCAAAAATGCCTTGTTAACCTTCTCCTGATATTCACTTTTGTAGCTTCCGTCTAAAAATTTTGGCAGCGCCTCACTGACAAAACGCTCCCAAGATTCTGCCTCTTTTTTTACCAGAATCGGATAATACAGCACCCCGTTTTTTTCTGCTGCAGCCTTATCGCCGGGTGCATCTCCGACCATCAGCACATGATCCTTACCATAACCGGCTTTCAGCATCTCTCCGATACAGAAAGCCTTACTTCCTTCATTCTGTGTCAGACAAAGATCTACCGAATCCATCAGCTTAAATTTTTCCCACTCTTCCTTTACCGCTTCATAATTCGCAGATGATACGATCGCTACGTCCGCGCATGCATGTGCAGACGCCACACCCTCTGCCACCCCGTCAAAAGGCTTTTTCAGCTCATCCGGCAGCTTGGTAATCGCTGCATTGACCGCCTCCGACCATGCCAGTGCCTTTTTGTAAATTTCCTGTCCGTTTTCTTCATAGGCAGCCTTTACCGAGGCATTGGACAGCTCTGCCGCCTGCTCTGTCCAAGCTGCAAACTCAGCGATCTGCGGTATGTCACGATATGTCACGTTCACATGGGCCAGCACTTTTCCCAGTGCCAGAAAACGGTTGATGCCGCGGGTCATCGTATACAGATTCACCTGATTCCAATAGTCAAGAATCGGTTCCTTCCATTCCCCTAAGTTCCATTCATCTACCATACAGGGCCCAAAACAGTGGAAATGCTTACAGTCCATCGTGTCCATCGCGCAGCCGTCTGAATCAATGCACACTAAG
Source organism: uncultured Eubacterium sp. (assembly GCA_910586445.1). GTDB lineage: Bacteria > Bacillota > Clostridia > Lachnospirales > Lachnospiraceae > Eubacterium_J. Next base: position 2,854 of record CAJUHV010000058.1, on the reverse strand, counting down.
AACTCCCGCTTTTTTTGGTAATTTTCAAATACGCTCATTTTTAGTTACCTCCTTACAAGCAGTATATAGAATATTTTTATTTTCATGTAGCATGATTTTTATTTATTTTAGCATTTTTTTATGCTGCTATGTAATTTACCTAAAAATCGTCTTGTTTTAGATAAAAATTATGCAAAAGCCACAAACATGCATACCACTCTGCCAGGCTGTGGTTCTTGGTGGCGTGCAGGCTATGCTGCACTATAACAATAGTAAGTATATTGCACTTGACAATATCGACCCTCGATGTTATACTCAGTTTATAAATATCGAGGGTTGATGTTGTAAAGCAGCCTATAATATCGATCCTCGATATTATTTTATTCTATTATGATCATAATATCAGCTGCATGCTATTTCAAAGGTAGAAAATTATGGGTGAAAAGAGAATTGAAATCGTCACGGAAAGCATGTTCTATACCCTGATGGCATTTACACAGGGCGAATGCGGCGGCGTAGATGCAGCGGCTTTTACAGAACGCATTACAAACGGGCGTGTTCATTTAGGCCCAGCAACCATTTATACGATACTTGGCCGCTTTGAAGCCGAAGGTGTCATAAAAGAAGTGCGCAGGGATGGACGCAGGCGAATCTATGTCCTGACAGACCTGGGGCATGAGATGTACAAGGCTGAATGCGCACGCATGGAAAGCTGCTTAAAGGATGCAGGGCGTGTCTTCAGACAGCAGGCGGAAACACTGCCGGCAGAAAAACAACAAAGAGATGTTCTGAAAGGAGATGGTCTGGTATGAAAAAACTCTATAAACTTCCGCCATGCAGCATATACGATGTGCCTGCCATAGAAACATGGCTCTTTGACCTGGCACAGGATGGACTGCTGCTTCAAAAAACTTACCGCTGCTTATTTGTATTTGAAGATCAAAAGCAGCCGCCAGCCTGTAAATACCGTCTGGAGCCTATACCGGACGGCAGCAGAACACCTGCCGCTGACATGCTGGATGACTATGCCTGCGCCGGATGGGAATACACGGCCGCCTTGGACCGGTCATTTTTTATCTGGCGTTCCATACGCCCGGATGCTGACGAGCTGCATTCTGATCCTCTCGTCCAAAGCACTGCCTACAGCCGGCTCTGCCGGCGCATGGCCAAAAATGCTGCGGCGGCGGCCCTGCTCCCAGTCGTTATATTCGCCATATTTTTATGTGGAATGATGCTGACAGACAAGCCTGTGACATTATTTCTGGCCGGTCCGTCGATTACACTTTTAATCGCAGCGGAAACCATAGCTGCCATACAGGCCGTACGGCAGCTGCTCACACTGCGCAGGCTGAAGCAGTCGCTTGCATACGGTCTGTCAGCCATCCACAGCAAAGACTACAAAAAAGGGCTGCGGCTCAGGCGCTTTGCACAGGCCTGTTCTTCCATACTGCTGCTTCTTATCCTGTCTATGCCTGTTTTTATATTTACGCTGAACTGGGAAAAGTCTCTTTCAGAGGTCAATACCCCGCTGCCTTACCTGCCTTTGGAGCTTATAGAGCCGGGCACAGGACGGCAGGCATCCCCATTCGACAGCGCGGCTTATTCTTGGACTTTATTTGTCCCTGTACACTATTATATTTATGAGCAGGGCAGCAGCCCGCGCAGCATTGACTATGATCCGGCCAGCGGCGCAGTCACGGTGAATCCATCTGTTAGAACAGAATATTTTCAGCTGTCCCTGCCTTTTCTGGCAGTGCCGTTATATAAAGAACATATGCAGCTCTATATCAGACCTTCTGACAGCCCCGTCGTCACCACACACAGCCATCCAGACTTTGACTATGTCACAACAGCCAGAAGCAGCGGGTATACCCAGCTGTTTGCCTGCCGGGGAAATCAGGTCATCCATATCCAGTACTGGGGACCTGCGGAGCTGTCGGGGCTTTTAGATGAGCTGTCTGCTGCTTTTCATGCAGTAAAAAACCGCTCTAGGCTCTAGCCCAATATAATTTCATCTACTGTTACAAACTCATAGCCTTCTTTGCGCAGCTGGTCTATAATGCTTAGAGCGGCACGGACTGTAGCCGGATATTCATCGTGCATCAGTATAATGCTGTTTTCCTCAACCTCCTTATAGACCGTGCTGCAGATTTTGGCTTCATTTTTACACGACCAGTCCATCGTATCGATCGTCCAGAGCACCTGGATCATTTCCAATTCTTTTTCCAGCTTATTAGATCCGCTCCCAAACGGCGGCCGCATAAAGCTGGGTTCTTCCCCGGTAAACTGGGCAATGACCTTATTTGCTTTTTTAATCTCTTCTTTGGCAGCAGTCTCTGTCATATTGCGGATATCTACATGGCTGTACGTATGATTGCCGATCAGGTGCCCTTCGTCCACAATACGCTGCATCAGCTCAGGATTCTCCTGTGCCTGCCTGCCGATTACAAAAAATGTCACTTTCACGCCGCGCTCTGCCAGGCCGTCCAAAAGCATCGGCGTATACTCGGCATCAGGGCCGTCGTCAAATGTCAATGCAATTTTTTTCTTTTCCTCTGCTCCGCCCTGTGCCTTCTCTTCCATGCTGCTGCCAGATACAGTCCCGCACTCGCTGCTGAATACGGCCACATGCCTGCTGCCTGCCTGTGCTTTTGCATAAAGTCCGGCTGCTGCAAGCAGTACCATAAGCGAAATAACGATATATGGATAAGATCCCTTCTTTTTCATACTGCTGCTTTAGATTCCTATTCGATATTTCCTTATTCCTAATGTATTCGACAGCCTCTTAATTATATCTATATTTTTCTAAATGGCCTGGACTGTTTTAGAGCGTGTTTGAAAAATGCTTTCCGTGAGATGTGCTTCACACTTGGTG
>CAJUHV010000057.1 GCA_910586445.1 uncultured Eubacterium sp. | reverse complement strand
GAAATTGGTAGGGTAGTTTTGTGCAAATTTCTATATTTGCTCATTTATAGTTTATATTATATTTTATGTACAAAGTCAAGAGTATAAAAATCAACAAAATCATCCGTTTCAACGGCTTAGTATAGTTTGATCCGTCGGACAGGGGATGCAGAGATACGCCGTATTTTCTGCAGAGTACGGCCTGGGATTTACGTAAGGTAGCCAAAAGTAGTGGTTTGTGTTATGCTTATAACATAGAAATCAAAATCTAAGACTTTGCAAAAGATTCTGAGATATAAAAAGCATTAGAAGGGATAGAAAACGAATGGGAATCATTTGTCAGACATGTATACATCACTGCAGCCTGAAATCTGGGCAGTACGGCCTGTGCGGTGCACGAAAAAATGAAAACGGTTCAATAAACTGTGCAAACTATGGCAGGATAACCGCGCTTGCATTAGATCCGGTCGAAAAAAAGCCGCTGAAAATGTATGCGCCGGGGAGCACTGTCTTGTCAGTCGGCAGCTATGGGTGCAACCTGAGATGTCCATTCTGCCAGAATCATGAGATCTCTATGGCACGTGCAGATCAGCCGGCGTCCCTGCGCAGTACGGCATATCTGTCTCCGCAGGAACTGTGCCGGAAAGCATTGTCCTGTCAAGACAGGGGCTGCATTGGGGCTGCGTTTACTTATAATGAGCCTTTAGTCGGATGGGAATATGTGCGGGATGCCGCAAGCCTTGTCAAAGAAAAAGGCATGAAAAATGTGCTTGTCACGAATGGCACAGCCTCCCTGCAGGTGTTAAATGAAATACTGCCGTATATAGATGCCATGAATATTGACCTAAAAGGTTTTCGCAGCGATTATTATAAAAAGCTGGGCGGCGACCTTGAAACGGTAAAACAATTTATCGTCCATGCAGTGCAGGCAGGCTGCCATGTGGAACTGACTACACTGATTGTTCCAAAAGAGAATGATGACCCTGCACAGATGGAGGCAGAAGCGAGGTGGATTGCTCAAAACTGCGGTACCGGCACGCCGCTGCATGTAACCCGCTTTTTTCCAAGGTATCATATGACAGATAAAAATGCGACAGATGTACAGAGCGTGTACCGGCTTGCAAATGTGGCAGGGAAATATCTGGAGCATGTATTTGTGGGAAATTGCTAGAGCGTGTCTTAAAAATGCTTTCTGTGAGATGTGCTTCACACTTGGTGGAGAATTTATCCCAAATTTATGAGGCATAGCGGGCTATGTTGATTAAATTTGGGATGAATTATCCGCAAAGTGGGGAGTGCAGATCGCGGGAATGATTTTTCAAACACGCTCTAGGCCATAGCTGTAAAGACTTCAAACCAGATTATAAATCCAAGGATGGTGAAAAGTATATGGATTCTGCTTCGGACAGGCAGTTTTGGCAGGCATTTTTGAGGACTTTTCTATAAATATAGAATTATGAAAAAAGAGTATTTTTATACACCCGTCAGATGCACCAGAACCGGTTCATGATGTACGGCGGGGAGATATTTTTCAAATACGTCACTCGTTTTCATCTTTAGGCTGGATGTGCTGACACATGGATGACAGCCCAGATATTCGCCTTTTTTTACATCCTCGTCAACCAGCAGCTGCACCCGGTTTTCATGGTCGTTCATCAGTCCCATAATGCTGACGGCACCCGGCCGGATCTTTAAAAATTCATCCATATAATCAGCCTCGGCGAATGAAAGCCTGGCGCTTTGGATCTGGGCAGAAAGCTCCCTTGTTTTAAACGGCTTATCTGCGGGCATCATCAGCAGATAAAAAGCTGTTTTCTGCCTGTTGCATAAAAATAAGTTTTTACAGATCAGTACGTCAAGTACCCGGTCGATTTTATGGCATGCCTCCATTGTATTGGCTTCTTCGTGGTCAGTCCTTAAATACTGCAGGCCCAGGCTGTCTAGGAAATCGTAGACCCGGATTTCTGTCTGCGTACGGCCTGTCACGTCTTTTGGCCTTCCTTTATATAATTCCATTGTTTTTCCTCGTTTTCTTATTGCTTCTTTTTCAATTTAGTTATTTCAAATTTCAGCGCTTCAAAAAAAGTAATTCAAAAAAAGTAATTCAAAAAAATAGTTTTTTTAAAATGAGTCTTTCTTAAAATCAGTTCATCTATTAATTAGTCCTTCTGAAATCTGGTTCTTTTGCAGATTATGCTTTTTATAGTTCGGCTCTTTTATGATCCAGTTTAAAACTATACCATAATTATCCGTACTGTGCAAACAATTTTCAATTTATCTTTTTTTAATAAATTTTTCATAAAAACTTTTTTAATGAATTTGAGAAAACGTGTTGACAAAGAAAATAGGTAGTGATATCTTAGTCATATCGATATTAGCACTCTAACGAAATGAGTGCTAACAAAGTCAGACTCTGGTGACAGCAAGAATCAGGACGAAAGGTTGTGAATGTACTTTTATGGAAGGACTTGATGAAAGAAAAACCAAGATCTTAAAAGCCATTATAAAGAATTATTTAGATACAGGCGAGCCGGTTGGCTCGAGGACAATTTCAAAGTACACAGATCTGCATCTAAGCTCAGCAACCATTCGTAATGAGATGTCTGATCTGGAGGAATTAGGATATATCCTTCAGCCGCACACTTCAGCGGGAAGGATTCCTTCGGACAAAGGATATCGGTTTTATGTCGATAACCTGATTGCAGAAAAAAATCAGGAAATAAGCGATATGCAGAATTTTGTGATCGAGCATACGGAAAAGATGGAGCAGGTGCTGAAAAAGGTAGCAAAGCTTCTGGCAAATAATACCGAATACGCGGCTATGATTACCGGGCCGAAATATCATCACAACAAGCTCAAATTTATTCAGCTGTCAAAAGTAGACGCAGAACAGCTGCTCTGCATCATTGTATTGGAAGGCAATATTGTAAAAAATAAAATGTTGGAGGTCGAAGAAGGGCTGTCTGATGAACAGATCTTAAAGCTGAATATTCTGCTGAATACAAGCCTTAACGGTCTGTCCGTAGAACAGATCAATCTGAGTACGATTTCTGCACTGAAAGAACAGGCAGGAATGCACAGCCGCATCATAGGCGATGTGCTGGATGCGGTGGCACAGGCAGTCAGTGAAGACGAAGACCTGCAGATCTACACAAGCGGGACTACGAATATATTCAAATATCCTGAGCTGAGTGATTCTGAAAAAGCAAGCGAATTTATATCAGCATTCGAAGAAAAGAAGCTGCTTGCGGACATGATCAATGACAGGCTGGAGGAACGAGAGCCTGGAACGGGCATACAAGTATATATAGGGGACGAGAGCCCGATCAAGACGATGAGGGACTGCAGTGTTGTGACAGCTACTTATGAGCTGGGGGAAGGCATCACCGGAATGATCGGTGTCATCGGCCCAAAGCGCATGGATTACGAAAAAGTGTTAAATAATCTAAAAAATCTAAAAAAACAGTTGGATGTCATTTATCACAAGGATGAAAAATCGACAGGCGGTTAAAATAGAAAGGAGTACGACGCATGGGAGATCATAAGATGGAAGAGGGAGCAGATGTGATGCAGGATGCAGAAGACATAAACAAAAATCAGGAGCACGAAAGTGATTCTGTGCAGCAGGAAGATCCGCACCCTGACGGCAGTGAAAATCAGGATAGTAGCCAGGGGACAGGGCAGGAGTATAAAACAGGTTCATCAGATGCAGAACCATCAAAAGAGGATGGGGAAGGCAGTGCAGATATAGAAAACGCGCAGCAGGAAGAAAGCGCAGAAGAAACCGAGGAAACACAGGAGCAGAAAGAAGCTGCACCAGAAGGAAAAAAAGGTTTTTTCAAAAAGAACAAGAAAAAAGATAAGAAAGATGAAAAAATAGAAGAGCTGACCGATCAGGTAAAGCGCCAGATGGCGGAATTTGACAATTTCCGCAAACGTACGGAAAAAGAAAAGAGCCAGATGTATGAAATCGGTGCGAAAAGCATTATAGAAAAAGTGCTGCCGGTTGTGGATAATTTTGAAAGAGGACTTGCGGCCGTACCGGAGGATAAAAAAGAAGATCCATTTGTAGATGGCATGAATAAGATTTATAAGCAGATCATGACAATGCTGGAGGAAGTCGGTGTGCAGCCGATCGAAGCAGTCGGCAGGGAGTTTGACCCGAACCTGCACAATGCGGTGATGCAGACAGAAAGCGACGAGTATGAATCCGGCGTTGTGGCACAGGAAATGCAGAAGGGCTATATGTACAGGGACAGTGTCGTAAGGCACAGTATGGTATCTGTGGTCAGCTGACAGTTTATCAAAAATAATATTTTCATTTAAATAAAAGCTAAGCCGTTTATCAGAACTATTTATTATATTATTTATTGATCATAAAACAGGAGGAATAGATCATGAGTAAAATCATAGGAATTGACTTAGGAACTACAAACAGCTGTGTAGCCGTTATGGAAGGTGGAAAACCAACTGTAATCGCAAATCAGGAAGGTGCCAGAACTACACCGTCGATCGTAGCTTTTACAAAGACGGGTGAGCGTCTGGTCGGTGAACCGGCAAAGCGTCAGGCAGTTACCAATGCAGAAAAGACGATCATGTCCATAAAAAGAGACATGGGTACAGACCATGGCAGAACAATAGATGACAAGAAATATTCCCCGCAGCAGATCTCCGCTATGATCCTGCAGAAATTGAAAGCAGATGCAGAAAGCTATCTCGGCGAAAAGGTGACAGACGCAGTAATTACCGTACCAGCTTATTTTAACGATGCGCAGAGGCAGGCTACCAAAGATGCAGGAAAGATCGCAGGACTTGAAGTAAAGCGTATTATCAATGAGCCTACAGCAGCAGCACTGGCATACGGCCTTGACAACGAGAGCGAGCAGAAGATTATGGTATACGACTTGGGCGGCGGTACGTTTGATGTTTCCATAATCGAAATCGGTGACGGCGTTATCGAAGTATTGTCTACAAACGGCGATACGAGACTGGGCGGCGATGACTTCGACCAGAAGGTGACAGACTGGATGATTGCTGAGTTTAAGGCAGCAGAGGGCGTTGATCTGTCCAATGATAAAATGGCGCTCCAGAGATTAAAAGAAGCAGCTGAAAAAGCAAAGAAAGAGCTTTCTTCTGCAACGACGACAAATATCAACCTGCCGTTTATTACTGCAACAGCCGAAGGTCCGAAGCATTTTGATATTAACCTGACAAGGGCAAAATTCGACGAGCTGACAAGAGATCTCGTTGAGCGGACAGCGATTCCGGTACAAAACGCATTAAAAGATGCAGGACTTAACAACAATGACATTACAAAAGTATTGCTGGTAGGCGGTTCTACACGTATTCCGGCAGTGCAGGATAAAGTAAAGCAGCTGACAGGAAAAGAGCCGAACAAGAGCTTAAATCCTGATGAGTGTGTGGCAATCGGCGCTTCAATCCAGGGCGGCAAGCTGGCAGGAGATGCGGGCGCAGGCGAGATCCTTCTGCTGGACGTTACTCCGTTATCTCTGTCTATTGAGACAATGGGCGGTGTTGCTACAAGGCTGATTGAGCGTAATACGACGATTCCTACAAAGAAGAGCCAGATTTTCTCTACGGCAGCAGACAACCAGACAGCCGTTGATATTAATGTCGTACAGGGTGAAAGACAGTTTGCACGGGATAATAAGTCGCTCGGACAGTTCCGTCTGGATGGAATCCCGCCTGCACGCCGCGGCGTTCCGCAGATTGAGGTGACGTTTGATATCGATGCGAACGGCATTGTTAATGTATCTGCAAAAGATCTGGGTACCGGCAAGGAACAGCATATTACAATTACGGCAGGATCGAATATGTCTGATGATGAGATCGATCGTGCAGTCAAAGAAGCTGCTGAGTATGAAGCACAGGATAAGAAACGCAAAGAAGCGATCGATACAAGAAACGATGCCGATGCATTTGTATTCCAGACAGAAAAGGCTCTGGAAGAAGTAGGCGCAAGCCTTGACCCGGCAGATAAAGCTGCGGTAGAGGCAGATATAAATGCATTAAAGGCATTGGTAGAAGCAAATCCACAGGCTGAAAACATGACCGATTCTCAGGTAGATGAGATGAAGGCTGCCAAGGAGAAGCTGACAGAAAGCGCACAGAAGGTATTTGCAAAGATGTATGAAAATGCGCAGGCAGCTTCGGGCCAGGCAGGCGCAGGCCCGAATCCGTCTGATTTTGGCGGCGCAGCAGGCGGCAGCGCACCAGAAGATGATGTCGTAGATGCAGATTTCAAAGAAGTCTAGTCAACAGCATAGTTTGCAGGCAGAGGAAAAGTTATGGCAGAGCAGAAAAGAGATTATTACGAGGTTCTAGGGGTAGAAAAAAACGCTGGTGATGCGCAGATCAAAAAGGCTTACCGCGTACTGGCAAAGAAATACCATCCAGATATGAATCCCGGTGATAAAGAAGCAGAAAAAAAGTTCAAAGAAGCTTCCGAAGCCTATGCGGTCCTGAGCGATCCAGAAAAGCGCAGGCAGTATGATCAGTTTGGCCATGCAGCCTTTGAAGGCGGCGGGGGCGGAGGCGGCTTTGATTTCTCCGGCATGGATTTTGGAGATATTTTTGGAGATATTTTCGGAGATTTCTTTGGCGGCGGAAGCAGGCGCTCCAGCAACGGCCCGATGAAAGGGGCCAATGTACGTGCCAGCGTGCGGATTACTTTTGAAGAAGCAGTATTCGGCTGCGAGAAGGAATTAGAGCTTGTATTAAAGGATGAATGCCCGGACTGCCACGGCAGCGGTGCAAAGCCGGGAACTGCGCCGGAGACGTGTACAAAATGCGGCGGCAAAGGCAAAGTGATGTATACGCAGCAGTCGCTGTTCGGCATGGTGCAGAATGTGCAGACCTGCCCGGACTGCCGCGGTACAGGCAAAATCGTAAAAGATAAATGTCCGCAGTGCCATGGTAACGGGTATGTTGCAAATAAAAAGAAAATCTCTGTCAGCATTCCGCCTGGAATTGACAATGGACAGAGCGTTCGTATCCGTGAAAAAGGCGAACCGGGTGTAAACGGCGGGCCGAGAGGCGACCTGCTGGTAGAGGTAATTATCAATGCACATCCGATCTTCCAGCGGCAGGATATGAATATATTTTCAACGGCTCCAATTTCTTTTGCACAGGCAGCGCTCGGCGGGGAAATCTGCATTAGTACGATCGACGGCGATGTACTGTATAACGTAAAGGCCGGAACGCAGACGGATACCCGCATACGGCTGAAAGGAAAAGGCGTGCCGTCCCTGCGGAATAAAAACGTGCGGGGCGACCAGTATGTAACCTTGGTTGTACAGGTGCCGACCAGCTTAAACGCAGAGGCAAAAGAAGCACTGCGCAGGTATGATGAGGTCAGCGGAAATTCTTTAAACAGCCAGGGCAGTACCTCAGGCGGCAAAAAGAGCCGCGGCAAAAAGTTTATGGATAAAGTAAAGGACGCATTAGAAGATATCTGAAGGAGTAAGGGCTGATTCGCTTATTTTAAAATATAAATGAGAGCTGTAAATCCTATGTGATTTGTAAAGTGGGCAGTTTTGCATAAACTGTTTACATCGGTTGGCAGATCACTGGGAGATGCAGCTCTCTTTTTGCCATAGCATACGAAAAAGCCGTCTATATCTGGATTGGGTCTTGTGAAAAATGTAGAAAAAATAAATTTCAACTAGAAATACTTGTATTTTGGCTCAATATTAGAGAAAATAGTAACAGTCTAGCGTGGGGGTATTCCATAGAGCCATGGGTGCTGCTGCGGAGGATTGAGGGAACGAGTAATCAGTGAGAGCAAGAGTTTAATTCTGCAGGAGAGAAGATAGAATGTTGGAGTCAAATTTAACAAATTCAAATTCTGCCCATATACCAGTCCAAGAGATGCATACAGACTCCGTATTTCGTTCGGGCAGTTCAATACATGCAGGGGCTGATATGATGGGACATTTGGCGCATACGAAAGCAGCATCTATGACGGATGATTCAGATAATACAGGCGGGGCAGATCAAAAGCGGGCACAGCAGGCAGAGGATATGTACAAAAATATTCGCTGTCCGGCGCAGGAAGAGCAGGTGTATATGCAGGGAGAGCACGGGTACATGCAAAAAGAGCAGGAAGACAGGCAGGAACAGCATATGCAGCCGGATCAAAAACAGCAGGAACAACAAAAACGACAAAATCAAAATGAAAAGGCGTGGGAAAATAGGCAGGAACAGCATATGCAGCAGCCGGATCAGGATCGACAGGAGCAGCAGGACGAGCAGAAAAACGAAAATGTGCAGGAAAATACGCGGGAACAGCAGGAAAAAAATGAAAAGGCGTGGGAAAATAGGCAGGAACAGCATATGCAGCAGCCGGATCAGGATCGACAGGAGCAGCAGGATCAGCAGAGAATGCAGGATGATCAGCCGGCCGGGGCACAGGGGCAGGAGACTGCCCGGGCAGATGCAGGTCTGCATGCACAGGAACAAACATCGGGACGGGAAGCTGCTTTTTGGGATATGAAAATACAGCCGGGCAAAAAAACGGAACAGGAAATGCAGTTTTCAAAAACATGGCCGGGGACAGAACGTACGGGAACAGAACGGACAAGGACTCCGCTTAGGCAGGAGTCGCATACAAAGACAATATGGCAGGACAGGCAGTCACCGCTGTCTGGACAGGCAGTACCAAATAAACAGCAGCAGAAACAGCCCTCAGTGCTGAATGCAGGCAATGCGGGCACCAAACAGCCCTCAGTGCTGAATGCAGGCAATGCGGGCACCAAACAGCCCCCGGTGCTGAATGCGGGCAATGCGGGCACCAAACAGACTTCAGTGCCGGGTGCAGGCAGTTTGAGCCAGAAGCAGCCTTCGCTGCTGAATCCGGGGCAGACGCGACAAAGCCCGTTCCCTTTGAATCAGGGCCGGCCGTCCAATGGATTAAAGGGGCAGAAGTATGAGCCGGCAGCACCGTTTCGTACGGGGCAGGCCGTAAAAGGGCAGCCGGATAAGCAGGCAGTCCAGATCCAGGCGCAGCAGCGGCTGCAGCAGGTAGAGCGCATGCAGAAGCTCAGGCAGGATGCGGCAGCGGAAAAAATGATTCAAAAGCAGCATGAGTTCGAGCGGTGGCGCATACAGGAGACGGAAAAGCTGGAGTCCAAAAAGCAGAAGCTGCGCAGGCAGACAAGGCAGATGGAAGAAGAACGCATGCAGCTGAACATAGAAAAAGCACATTTTTACCGTCAGCAGGAATTTGAGCTGACAAAGAAAAAACACGAAGAGCATCTGCTGGAAATGAAGCGCCAGATTTTAGAAGGTGAACTGTATAAGCTGGCCGAAGAAAAGAAACAATTTGAACAGAAAAAGAATTTTTATAAGCAGGTAGATTCTTATCAGAAAAGCGACATCCGTACAAAGCCGGCATCGGTGCATGGAGAGATTTTTTTTGCAGGCGTCAACAGCCAGAGCTCGCTGAAAAAGCGGTATAAGGATCTGTTAAAGATTTATCATCCTGACAACAAATGCGGGGATACGGATGCCATTCAAGAGATTAACCGTGAATACCAGCGCCTTTTGGAAAAGATGCAGCAGAAGGGTTAGGAAAGAAAAATGAAGTGGGATAAATTTACAATAGCGACTACAACGGCGGCAGAAGACGTGGTCAGCGCCATGCTGGGCGAGCTTGGCATAGAAGGCGTGGAGATCGATAACAATGTGCCGCTGACCGAACAGGAAACAGGAGATATGTTTATAGATTTTCCGCCGCAGCTGCCGCCGGATGACGGCACGAGCAGGGTCAGCTTTTATCTGGAGGCGCAGGAAGACCACACAGAGCTCCTGCGCAGGGTGCGGGAATCCTTAAACGAACTGCGGGAATTTATGGATATCGGATCTGGTGAGATTACATCCGGCCAGACCGAGGATGCAGACTGGATGAACAACTGGAAACAGTTTTTTACTTCATTTACGATAGATGATATATTAATCAAGCCTACCTGGGAAGAATTAAAGCAGGAGGATACGGGCAGGATTCTAATCGAGATCGATCCCGGCATATCATTCGGTACCGGAAAGCACGAGACGACACAGCTGTGCATACGCCAGCTTCAAAAATATATCCGAAAGATAAAGGCAGGGCAGGAGGAAGGCATAAAAGTGCTGGACGTAGGCTGCGGCAGCGGAATATTATCGATTGCGGCATTAAAGCTGGGAGCCAGTCATGTCACAGGCATAGATGTAGACGAAAACTGTATCGTGTCCGCTTATGAAAATATGGAAGTCAATCATCTGACACGGGCAGAGGGTGAGTTTTACGTCGGTAATCTGATTAACGACAAAAATGTACAAAAACGGGCCGGAGGCGGACAATACGACATAGTGGCTGCAAACATTCTGGCAGACGTGATCATTCCGATGGCACCGCATCTGCTGCCGTGCTTAAAAAAGAATGGGATTTTGATTACATCAGGAATTATTGATTTTAAAAAGGACGAAGTATATCAGGCATTAGAAGCGGCAGGATTTACGATTTTAGAAGTCAACGAACAGGGTGAATGGGTGAATATTACGGCAGCCGTATAGCTGGGAGGCAGGATTTTACTATGTATCAGTTCTTTGTTGAAGACGAGCAGGTAGGCAGGGATTTTATTACAATTACCGGGCAGGATGTAAATCATATAAAAAATGTCCTGCGCATGAAGCCGGGCGAGGTCGTCCGCGTCAGCAGCCAGGGCGGGCATGACTATTACTGCAGCATTCTGGAGCTGACAGATGATTTCGTACAGCTGGATATACTGGACTCCGAGGCAGCAGGCACAGAGCTGCCATGCAGGATTTATCTGTTTCAGGCACTGCCAAAAGGCGACCGCATGGAATATGTGATTCAAAAAGCAGTAGAGCTGGGCGTATACGAGATCATACCGGTTGCAATGAAATACTGTGTCGTCAGGCTGGACGAGAAAAAGGCACAGGCAAAAGTCAGGCGCTGGCAGGCAGTTGCCGAAAGTGCAGCGAAGCAGTCCAAACGGAGCCGGATTCCAAATATCCACCCGGTCATGAGCTATCAGGAGGCATTAAAATATGCCATGGAATGTGACAGACACCTTGTACCATATGAAAATGAGCGCGGCATGCGGGCGACAGCAGAGGCGCTTGCAGCCATCCGTGCAGGAGAGAGCCTCAGCGTGATGATCGGGCCGGAAGGCGGCTTTGCGCAGGAAGAGATCGAGGCAGTCAGGGAGCGCATGCAGGTTATATCACTCGGAAAACGCATTCTGCGTACAGATACGGCAGCAATTGCAGTTTTATCTATGCTTATGCTGCATATGGAAATGCATGTTTTAGAATAATAGAAGGAGCACCGTTTCGAATGGAAGCATATTTAGATAATTCAGCCACAACCAGATGTTCACAGCGCGTTCTGCAGATTGTGCATAAAACAATGGACATAGACTACGGAAATCCTTCCTCTCTGCACAAAAAGGGCATGGAATCGGAAAAATATGTCAAAAATGCTGCAGCCTGCATTGCAAAGACATTAAAAGTATCCGAAAAGGAAATTTATTTTACATCCGGCGGCACGGAATCAAATAATCTGGCGGTAATCGGTGCTGCTATGGCAAACAGGCGCAGCGGAAGGCGCCTGGTGACAACTCAGATCGAGCATCCTTCAGTACAAAACGCTATGGCATTTTTAGAAGGGCAGGGATTTGAAATCATTGCTCTGCCGGTAGACGGCAGCGGCAGATTGTCACTGGACGCGCTGCGCGGGGCAGTCAATCATGAGACGATTTTAGTCTCGATTATGCAGGTAAATAATGAAGTTGGATCTGTACAGCCGTTAAAAGAGGCTTCTGATATTATTCATGAGCAGAATCCTAAGACCTTGATCCATGTAGATGCCGTCCAGTCTTACGGCAAAATGCATATCCGCCCGAAAAAGCTGGGAATAGACATGCTGTCAGCCAGCGGACATAAAATACATGCACCAAAAGGCGTAGGCTTTTTATATATCAAAGAAAAAACAAAAATAAAACCGATCCTGTTCGGCGGCGGGCAGCAGCTGGGCCTAAGATCCGGCACGCACAATGTACCCGGCATAGCGGCACTCGGCGAGGCGGCATGTGAAGCATACGAAAATATCGAAGCAAAGATAGAACATATGTACAGCCTAAGGGACCGCCTGATTACAGGCCTGTCTCAGATGGAAGGCACAGTCATAAACGGAAGCTTAGGACATGACAGTGCACCGCATATCGTAAATGCGTCCGTTACAGGCATACGCAGCGAGGTGCTCCTGCATGCACTGGAAGAACGGGATATATATGTATCCGCAGGCTCAGCCTGCTCCTCGCATAAACAGACAGCCTCCGGGACGCTTTTGGCAATGCATATAGATCCTGCACTGCTGGAGTCTGCTGTCCGGTTCAGCTTCAGCAGCCATACACAGGAGAGTGAGATCGACTATACAATAAGCGCATTGGAAGAAATCATTCCAAGGCTGCGCAGATATGCCAGATTTTAGCTGCGCTTACTGTTTAAAATCAACACAGAAAGGAACCAGTGCCATGTATCAGGCATTTTTAATAAAATACGGTGAAATCGGAGTCAAAGGCAAAAACCGCCATATCTTCGAAGACACGCTTGTAAGTCAGGTAGGCAATGCCCTAAAGCCTGTGGACGGAGAATTTACGGTACGCAAAGAAAACGGAAGGATATACGCGCAGGCGCAGGGCGATTATGACTATGACGAGGCAGTTGAAGCGCTCTCCAGCGTATTTGGAATCGTAGGCTTCTGTCCGGTTGTGCTGATCGAAGACGAAGGCTTTGAAAAGCTCGCAGAGGCAGTCATAGACTATGCAGCCAGTGAATTTCCGCAGTCTGAGCGCAGCTTTACGTTTAAGGTCGTAACAAGGCGGGCAAGAAAAAATTATCCGATGGATTCTATGGAGGTCAGCGCCGCTATAGGCGAACGCTTATTAGACGCATATCCTGCGCTGTCGGTAGATGTGCACAATCCGCAGGTGACAATACACATTGAGATCCGGAACAAAATCAACATTTATTCAAAGACAATCCCAGGCCCCGGCGGCATGCCGGTTGGTACGGCAGGACGTGCAATGCTGCTGCTTTCCGGCGGCATAGACAGTCCGGCGGCAGGCTATATGATCGCAAAACGCGGCGTCAAAATCGATGCGGTATATTTTCATGCACCGCCTTATACGAGCGACCGCGCAAAGCAGAAGGTGATAGATCTGGCGAGAATCGTGGCAAAATATGCAGGCCCTATCCGGCTGCATATCATTAATTTTACGCAGATCCAGCTGTATATTTATGATAAGTGCCCTCATGACCAGCTGACGATTATTATGCGCCGCTATATGATGAAGCTGGCCGAACATTTTGCACGTGAGGACGAAGATCTGGGCCTGATTACGGGAGAAAGCATAGGCCAGGTGGCCAGCCAGACGATGCAGTCAATGGCAGTGACCAATGAAGTATGCACGATGCCTGTTTATCGTCCGCTGGTCGGCTTTGACAAGCAGGATATCGTAGACATTGCGTTAAAGATCGGGACGTATGAGACTTCGATCCTGCCATACGAGGACTGCTGTACGATCTTTGTCGCAAAGCACCCGGTGACAAAGCCGAATTTAAAATCCATTCATAAATCCGAGACGCATCTGGCAGAAAAGATCGATGCCATGATGCAGGAGGCAGTGGATACTGCAGAAACAATCCGTGTGGAATATTCATAAAGACCTGGCAATAGCAGAGCTTTCTATTGTCATGAATAAAAAGAGCTGCCGCATTATTATAATGCGGCAGCCCTTTAAAATCAAATCTGCAATGTTTACTGGGACTGCTCAACTAAATATGGCTGAATTGTTTCTAAAATCGTATCCAGGTCAGCTTCTGTATGGATGGCCAGATCAATTGGTTTGGACAGATCCAGGCTGAAAATACCCATAATTGATTTTGCATCAATAACGTATCTTCCAGAGATCAGATCAAAATCATGATCATACTGAGTGATCGCGTTTACGAATGATTTTACCTTATCGATTGAGTTTAGAGAAATCTGTACGGTTTTCATTATGTACCCTCCTTCATGAATAGTATTCCAGTGAATGTAAAATTCACCATGTTTATAGTAGCGGTTTTATTTTCAAAAGTCAATAAGATATGCAAGGTTTGATTATTAAAATTTTTAGATAGAAAAGAGAAAAGATGATGAAAAAAGCAGCACTTCACAATCTGGGCTGTAAAGTAAACGCATATGAGACGCAGGCAATGCAGCATATGCTGGAAGAGGCAGGCTATGAGATCGTAGACTTTGCGAAAGAGGCAGACGTATATGTGATCAATACCTGCTCGGTGACAAATATAGCTGACCGCAAATCCCGTCAGATGGTGCACCGTGCGCGCCGGCTCAATCCGCGGGCCGTAATTGTTGCCGCAGGCTGCTATGTGCAGACAGCCCCGCAGGATCTTCTGAATGAAGATGGAATGGCAGATATTATTCTGGGCAATAATAAAAAGAAAGATTTAATCGCCATGCTTGAGGAATACCGCGCAGGCGGGCAGAAGGCCGCAGACTGGGAGGATATCAATGACGGAGTCAAAGAATACGAAGAGCTTTCCATGCCAAAGACAGCCGGGCATACGCGTGCCTTTATCAAGATCCAGGACGGCTGCAGCCAGTTCTGCAGCTACTGCATTATACCTTTTGCAAGGGGAAGGGTGCGCAGCAGGCGGCCGGAGGATATACTGTCAGAAATACGGCGCTTAGCAGAGGACGGCTGTAAAGAGGTGGTGCTCACAGGCATTCATTTAAGCTCTTATGGCGTCGATTTTGGCACAGAGAATGACAGCCTGATCCGCCTGATCGAAAACGTGCATCAGATAGACGGAATCCGGCGCATACGGCTGGGGTCGTTAGAACCCGGCATAGTTACAGAAGCGTTTGCCGGCGCACTGTCGGGAATGGAAAAGCTCTGCCCGCATTTTCATCTGTCGCTTCAGAGCGGCTCGGATACTGTGCTAAAGCGCATGAACCGCAGATATGATACGGCAGAATACGAAAAGAGGTGCGAGATCCTGCGCGGGCATTTCAAAAATCCTGCAATTACGACGGATGTAATTGTAGGATTTCCCGGAGAAACAGAAGAGGAATTTGAGCAGACCAGACAGTTTTTGGCAAAGATCCATTTTTACGAGATGCATATTTTCAAATATTCAAAAAGAAAAGGCACAAAGGCGGCCCGGATGGATCATCAGGTGCCGGAGACTGTAAAGGCGCAGCGCAGCAGCCGGCTGATCGAGCTGGGCAGCCGGATGTCTTTAGAATACCGCGAAGGTTTTAAGGGGCAGGATCAGGAAGTGCTTTTGGAAGAACCGTTTTTTTATGATGGAAAAAAATATTATACCGGATATACGAAAGAATATATAAAAACAGCAGTAGAAAGCAGCTTAGACCGGACAAATACATTTGCCAGAGGAAAAATTATCGGACTTTTGACACATGACATTTATCTTATGGTTGAATTTTAGCGGTGAGTATATTAAAATAGAAACAGTAATGTTTTGAATGAAGCAGACAAAAGAAGCAGGAATGAGGTCGGGAAGTATGCAGGATAAAAGTAGTACACAATTTTTCAGAGTGGAAAAGGAACCAGAAATACAAGTAAAGGATGTTATCGAGCATGTATACCGTTCTTTAAATGAAAAAGGCTATAATCCATTGAATCAGATCGTAGGGTATATCATGTCTGGTGATCCGACTTATATTACGAGCCATAACAATGCCAGAAGCCTGATCATGAAAGTAGAACGTGACGAATTAGTAGAAGAGATCCTAAAAGAGTATATTAAAGCGAATTTTTTGTAGCAGCTTCAGCTCTGGGCGGCATGCTAAAACAGCGGAGGTATTATAAAAGATGCGGATTATGGGTCTGGATTATGGTTCGAAAACAGTAGGTGCAGCGGTCAGTGATCCGCTGCTCATTACAGCGCAGGGGATTGAGACGATCTGGAGGAAATCTCCAGATAAGCTGCGGCAGACGCTGGCGCGTATTGAAGAACTGGTAAAAGAATACGAAGTGGAGAAAATAGTTCTGGGTCTTCCTAAAAACATGAACAACTCTGAAGGGGAGCGCTGTGAGAAAACACGGGAATTTGGGCAGATGCTGGAAAAAAGAACTGGAATCGAAGTCATATTCTGGGACGAACGGCTTACAAGCATCGAGGCGGGCCAGATTATGATGGAAAGCGGCGTCCGCAGGGAGGAACGTAAGGAATATGTAGATAAGATTGCTGCAGGACTGATCCTGCAGGGATATCTGGATTCTCTGCATTAAGCGTCTTTAAGACATTACTGTAATGAAGTAAAAGGCAGCAAAGTGAATTGATGAAATGATGAAAGGATATAAAGGTAACGGAAATGGATGATATGTTACGGGAAATAGACCAGATGATGGAAGGTCAGGAAAAATACGAGAAAATTGCGTTTTATGATGAAGAGCAGGACGGCTTTGCAGAGTTCTTTGTATTA
The DNA here is from genome assembly GCA_910586445.1 of uncultured Eubacterium sp. Classification (GTDB taxonomy): domain Bacteria; phylum Bacillota; class Clostridia; order Lachnospirales; family Lachnospiraceae; genus Eubacterium_J. The sequence goes on along the minus strand of CAJUHV010000057.1, from coordinate 9,222 downwards.
GAGCGGACAAAATTAAATGGAGTGGAGTACCTGCTTGCTACGCAGGATTTAAATCAGGATGCGGATGGATATGTGTTCCGGGTTACGGCAGAGCATGTGGAAGAAGATTCCGAAGTATCCATGGAGCTTGAGCTGGTAGAAGATGAGACGGAGCTTGAAGCGGTAGGAAAAATCTTTGCAGAATTGTTGAGTGATGACTTGAATATAGAAGTATAAAAGGAGATTAACAGGTGGCGGAATCAAAATTAAAGATCATTCCATTGGGCGGATTAGAACAGATTGGAATGAACATTACTGCCTTTGAATATGAAGACAGTATTATTGTTGTGGATTGCGGATTGTCATTCCCTGAGGACGATATGCTTGGAATCGATCTTGTAATCCCTGACATTACGTATTTGAAAGAAAATGTAGAAAAAGTAAGGGGATTTTTTATTACGCATGGGCATGAGGACCATATCGGCGCGATTCCCTATGTGCTCAAAGAAATAAATGTGCCGATATATGCAACCAAATTAACGATCGGAATTATTGAACATAAGCTGAAAGAACATGATATGATGCGCGTCGTGAAGCGCAAAGTTGTGAAATATGGGCAGCATATCAATCTGGGATGTTTCCGTGTTGAGTTTATAAAGACAAACCACAGTATACAGGATGCGGCAGCACTGGCGATCTATTCTCCGGCAGGAGTCGTAATCCATACTGGAGATTTTAAAATAGATTATACACCGGTTTTCGGGGATGCAATTGACTTACAGCGGTTTGGTGAAATTGGCAAAAAGGGCGTGCTTGCGCTGATGTGTGACAGCACGAATGCAGAGCGGGCAGGCTCTACCATGTCGGAAAAGACGGTCGGCAAGGCACTGGATGCCATATTTTCAGACCACAAGCACAACCGGATCATTGTATCTACCTTTGCCTCAAATGTAGACCGCGTGCAGCAGATTATCAATTGTGCATATAACCATGGCAGGAAAGTGGTCATAGAAGGGCGCAGTATGGTAAATATTATCAGCACGGCGACAGAGCTTGGCTATATTAATATACCAGACCATACGCTTATTGACATCGAACAGCTGAAAGACTATCCTGACGAGCTGACCGTCCTTATTACAACCGGCAGCCAGGGGGAATCCATGGCGGCTTTATCACGTATGGCAAGCGGTATGCACCGCAAGGTGGCGATCAAGCCGAATGATCTGATCGTGCTTAGTTCAAGCCCGATACCCGGCAATGAAAAGGCAGTTACAAAGATTATCAATGAGCTGTCCATGCAGGGAGCCGAAGTGATTTTCCAGGACGTGCATGTATCCGGGCATGCCTGTGCAGAGGATATTAAGCTGATTTATTCGCTGGTACATCCAAAATATGCGGTTCCGATACATGGAGAGTACAAGCACTTAAAGGCGCAGGCCAAGATCGCAGAGGATCTTGGGGTGGCAAAAGAAAATATATTTCTGCTTCGGACCGGCGACGTGCTGGAGCTGGATAACGAAAACGCCAAAATATCCGGCAGGGTGCATGTCGGTGACGTCATGGTAGACGGACTCGGCGTCGGGGATGTAGGAAATATCGTATTAAGGGACAGGCAGCATCTGGCAGAAGAAGGCATTATTATTGTAGTGCTGACGCTGGAGAGCGGTTCGGGAATGGTTATTGCCGGGCCGGATATTGTATCCAGAGGCTTTGTATATGTCAGGGGGGCTGAAAGCCTTATGGAAGAAGCAAAGCACATTTTAAACGGCACTATGGACAGCTGCATGGACAAGCATATAACGGACTGGGGCAGAATCAAGACAGAGATCAAGGACGCACTTGGTGATTTTGTCTGGAAAGAAATGAAGCGCCGTCCAATGATTATTCCAATTATAATGGAAGTGTAGGGGAGCGTATAGCTAGATTATGAGTCAGATAAATCAGGAAAACGAAAATATTATGAATCAAAAAACCCAGATGGATGAGGCATTGGACGGATTGATCCATGCCATTCATGAAAGCCCGGAGTATAAAAGGTATCAGGATATCCGTGCGAAGGTGCACGAGCTGCCGGAGCTGGAACAGAAAATCCATGCCTTCCGCAAAAAAAATTACGAGACACAGAACTTTGCAGATGAATGGGATCTGTATGAGCGCGTGGACGGCTTAGAGCGTGAAGGTGCAGAGTTCCGCAAAGATCCGCTTGTCAATGAATATCTGGATGCAGAGCTTGCAATCTGCCGGCTGTTTCAGAAAATCAACTGGGAAATCGTGCAGAATATTGATTTTGACTTGGGATTTGAGATCGATAAATAAGAAGGGACCTGATTATGAGCGCCAGCAAAATTGTAATGAGGCTTGTAAGCATCAGTTTCTCTGCGCTGGTATTTATCCTGACTGTGTACGGGCTGTATCAGCTCGGGCTGCATGCTTATGACTATGGATACCGGATCTTTACAGAACCGGCGGTGACAACCGGAGAAGGCAGCGACAAGCTGGTACAGGTAAAAAAATCCATGAGTGATACTGATATCGGGCAGATTCTGGAAGAAAAGGGACTGATCCGGGATAAGTGGCTGTTTGTCTTTCAGTTAAAGCTGTCACAGTACAGTGGAAAGCTTGTGCCGGGCTATTATACGCTGAATACCTCCATGACTGCGCAGGAAATGATGCAGGTGATGAGCGGGGAAGAGGCCGAAGAGCCTGAAGAGGATAAATAACAGCTGAAAACTGGATAGTCCAGATCCAATGCAGACCAGGAGTGGGATAAAGACGACAATGATTATAAATGAGAGGTTTGTTACCTATCTGAATTCCTTAGACAGCGGAAATACCAGACTGCTGGAAGAGATTGAGCAGGAAGCTCTGCGTACAGATGTACCGATTATCCGCAGGGAGACGCAGAACTGCTTAAAGCTGCTGCTGGCATTAAAAAAACCAAAGCATATTTTGGAAGTAGGCACAGCGATTGGATTTTCTGCGATATTTATGAAGACTTATAATCCGGCAGAATGCAGGATTACTACAATAGAAAATTATGAAAAGAGAATTCCGATTGCCCGCGCTAATTTTTTACGCGCGGGCATGGAAAAGGATATACAGCTGATTGAAGGCGATGCAGCAGAGGCTTTAAAAAGCCTGTCCGGGCCGTATGACATGATTTTTATGGATGCGGCAAAGGGACAGTATATTTATTTCCTGCCCCAGGTGCTGCGCCTGCTGGCAGAAGACGGAATGCTTGTTTCTGACAACATATTACAGGACGGGGATATTATAGAATCCCGCTATGCGGTCATCCGCCGCAATCGTACGATACATAAGCGTATGCGCATGTATCTGTATGAGCTGACGCACCATGAGCAGCTGGTCACGGCAGTCCTGCCGGTCGGCGACGGTATTACGGTCAGCAGCAAAAGCAGCCGGAAAAGCATAGGCGGAGAGCAGCTTGAATAGCCTATAATAAAAATCAGCAGAAAAAGAAAAAGCGGTAAAATGTAAAAGCAGATGCAGTGGACAGAAAAGCAGAAGAGGCAAAATTGCAAAAGCAGTAAACAGAGAATAAACAGAAAAGATGCAGAAGCGGTAAAAACGCAGAAGCACGAAACAGTATAAAAACAGAAAAGGTGCAGAAACAGCAGACAGAGAAAAAGCAGTAAAAATGATGAAAAGCAGCGGGAAAGGACACAGCATGAGACGTCCAGAATTGTTAGTTCCGGCAGGCAGCCTGGAGACATTAAAGATCGCGGTTATTTACGGTGCCGATGCGGTCTATATCGGCGGTGAATCGTTCGGGCTGCGTGCCAAGGCAAAAAATTTTACATTGGATGAAATTGCACAGGGAATAGCCTTTGCGCATGAATATCATACAAAAGTATATATTACAGCAAATATTTTTGCACATAACAGTGACCTTTTAGGAATACGCGAATATTTTGCACAGCTTGCGGAAATCGGGCCGGATGCACTCATTATATCGGACCCGGGCGTATTTACGATTGCAAAAGAAATATGTCCTGACATTGAAGTACATATCAGTACGCAGGCAAACAATACAAACTATGAGACGTTTTTGTTCTGGCACAGGCTGGGAGCAAAGCGTGCAGTATGCGCTAGAGAATTATCATTGGAAGAGCTGCGCCAGCTGCGCAGCCGGATTCCTGATGAGATGGAGATTGAGGCATTTATTCATGGGGCAATGTGTATTTCCTATTCCGGCAGGTGCCTGCTGAGCAATTATTTTACAGGCAGGGATGCGAATCAGGGAGAATGTACGCATCCGTGCCGCTGGAAATATGCTGTCGTGGAAGAAAAGAGGCCGGGCGAATACCTGCCTGTTTACGAAAACGACCGGGGGACATATATATTTAATTCAAGAGATTTATGCATGATCGAGCATATACCTGATCTTGTAGATGCGGGAATCGACAGCTTTAAGATTGAAGGACGCATGAAGACGGCACTGTATATTGCGACAGCTGCAAGGACTTACCGCAGGGCAATAGACGATTATTTTGTTTCGCAAAAGACGTATGAGCAGAACCTGCCATGGTATACCGCCGAGATTTCAAGCGGCACATACAGGCAGTTTACTACGGGATTCTTTTATGGAAAGCCGTCAGATGAGGCACAGATTTATGATCACAATGTCTATATAAAAAGCTATACGTACCTTGGCATTGTAGAAGGACAGAATGCGTCGGGGTTTAGCCGTATTGAGCAGAGAAATAAGTTCTCAGTAGGAGAGCAGATCGAAGTGATGAAGCCGGACGGGCGCAATATTGCTGCAAGGGTCAGATCCATTGAGGATGCAGATGGGACACAGATGGAATCAGCGCCTCATCCAAAGCAGGTATTGTATGTTGATTTAGAATGTTCTGATACAAGGTGTTCATTAGATAGATATGATATTCTACGTAGAAAAGAGGAGGACTGACAAATGGGCAAGGACAGATATGTTGCGTACGTGGGTACTTATACGCATGAGAACAGTTTAGGAATCCATATTTATGATGTGGATGTGGAAAATGGAAAGCTGACAGAGCGGAAGATGGTTCCGATCAGCAATTCTTCCGATGTGATTGTCTCACACAGCGGCAAGTTCTTATATTCCATTGCAGACGAAGGAGTGGAGGCATTCCATATTTTAGAGGACGGAGATCTGGAAGAGATCAACAAAGAATGGATCGGAGGCATGAGGGGATGCTATCTGGAGCTGGACAAGGATGACCGCTTTTTGTTTGTCGCAGGCTATCATGATGCGAGAGTTTCCATGATGCGGCTGAATCCAGACGGTTCGATTGCCGGTATTGCAGACGGCGTATTTCACAAAGGCATGGGACGCTGCATTGCAGAGCGCCATTCCAGACCGCATGTATTATGTGTAAAAGTGACACCGGACCAGAAGTTTTTATGTGCCGTAGACGGCGGGCTGGATCATGTGAAGATCTATAAGCTGGATTATAACGGCGGGCAGCTGATCAACCACGATATTTTACGGTGTCCTCTGGAATCGGCTCCACGTGCAATCCGGTTCAGCAGGGATGGCAAGTTTGCTTATCTGCTCTGTGAGCTGACAAATGCCATTCATGTTTATCGGTATCATGTGCTTGAAAACGACAATCCAGAGTTTGACCTGATACAGACTGTGACAACGATCGATCCAAAAGAAGATGAGATCTGCAGCGGGACGACAATGGAATTTTCAGCAGACGGCAGATATCTGTTCTGCACAGATGCCGGAATCAATGCCGTACTTATTTATGAAGTCAATATTGAGACTGGAGAACTGACATTATTATGCAACAACCGCATTGGCGGTGAATTCCCAAAGGCGATTGCAGTGTTCCCGGACGGCAGGCATTTTATGTGCTTAAACCATGATAATAATACAATAGGAGTCTTCTCTGTGAATTATGAGGGAAAATACTTTTTGATGCATGGGAAACCGGCTGAGGTTGAGACGCCGAACTGTGTGTATATTCATAAACTGCCATAAATTGGATGAGAGCGTATTTGAAAAAATGCTTTCTGTGATATGTCAGGTACATGGCTGTAATAACAAAACTCTTGCTTGATTTATAATGCCGGGCAGGAGTTTTTGTTGTATGCGGTATTTTTAGTATTGGAGGTGGGCATTATGTGCACATATGAGCAGACCGGCAGGGAAACAGGCATAAAACCTTCTGTAGTTCAAGAGATCTGTATGCTGGCAGAAAAATATCATGTCAAAAAAGTGATCTTATTCGGTTCACGGGCAAGAGGCGATTATAAGCGGACGAGTGATATAGATCTGGCGGTGCTGGATGGTGATTTTGCACGTTTTTCTTTGGATGTCGATGAAGAGACATCTACCTTGTTGGAATATGATATCGTAGATTTAAACAGCAGCGTACAGGAGGCACTGCTTCAATCTATCCGGGAGGAAGGGAAGGTTTTATATGAGGAAATATGACAACTTTTGTCTGGCACTGCAGAACTTAAAAGATATTTATAAGTACGAAGAACCGTATGATAACGTAGTGCTGACTGGTCTTGTCGGCCTGTATGAGATTTGTTTCGAGCAGTCATGGAAGATGATGAAAGAATTGTTGGAAACCAGCGGATTTAGGGAAAGTGTGACAGGTTCTCCCAAAATGATTTTAAAAACCGCGTATAAGGCGGGGATGATCAAAGATGAGGAACTGTGGCTGAAAGCGCTTGCAGTAAGAAACAATGCAGCGCATGCATATAACAAGGAATCGGCCTTGGATATTGTCCGCCAGACAAAAGCAGTATTTTATGGCATGTTTACTGTATTAAGGGATGAGGTGGAACAAATGTGGATCTAGATAGAATCAACGCAGTCCGCTATATCATGCCCTGCGGCCATATTGCCGGCCTTTAGAGACCGGCTTTTGAATGCTCGTTTTTTAAGACCCGCTGGAAGTATAGTGCCTGACGCCGTATTTCCAGAGCAGCAGGCACGGCAGTACAAATAAGCAGGCAGCGAGCGGGAGCATGCCGTACCACGGCTTTCCTTTGTCCAGCAGATAAGTAAGCGGATAATACTGTATGAGCGCGTAAGGTATGACGAAAGTACACAGGATAAGCACCCGCCTGCCATAGATGCTGACGGGATATCTGCCGTATTCTCTGGCACCGTCAGTGAAAATATTTATAATTTCTAAGCTGTCGAGCGTAAAAAAGCAGATCGAGGCAGAAATCAGGAATATGCCGGAAAATACAACGGTTCCTCCGATCAGCATAAAAACCACGGTCAGGATTTTCGAAAACGACCAGTCCACATCGCCGGCATAGATACCGTAAGAAAACATTATGGCTGCCTGCAGCATCCTGCCTATACGTGTGAACTCTATGCGGCTTCCTAATACCTGCAGTATTTCACTGCGCGGGCGTACCAGTATCCGGTCAAATTCACCTTTTCGAATGCAGTCTGAAAACATGTCAAATCCACGGCCGAAGGTTTCGGCCAGAGAAAATTCCATCAAAGTAATGCCGAAGCAGAGCAGTATTTCATGGTAAGTAAAGCCTCCTATGGCAGTGAAACGCTGAAACATAAAGTATACGCCCAGAAATATGTTAAAGGAGGCCAGAAACTGGCCGATACAGGTCAGTATGAAGGAAGCTTTGTATTCCATGCAGCTTTTTAAGTGTATTTGAAAATATTTCCAATAGAGTTTCATAACGGGGCCTCCGAAAATTCTAAGTTCTGTCTGGATGAAACGGCTGGTCAGCCGCCCTGCAGCGTGACTTTACGCAGTGCCAGAACTGTTAATTGTCTGCCGGCTGTCACCAGCAGCAGAAGCCAGATCAGCTGGAGGCAGACAGCGTGCTGCATACTGCTGCCGGATAAATCGCAGCTATAAATGCGCAGGGGGACGTTCTGCATAGAGGCAAACGGCAGGAGGCTGATCAGCTTTCGCATATTGTCCGGCAGAAAAGGCAGCGGGATCACAGCGCCGGATAAAAATTCTATGACACACAAAGCTGCCATGCGTATGCCGTCTGGTGATAAGGTAAAAAACGCGCTGATGTAAATCAGCATACATATTGCGACAGTGACGGCAAGTCCTGTCATAAGCGTAAATAAAAACAACAGGAAAGAGGTAAGATCTGCTGGAGCCGTCATTCCATAAGGATATGGCAGAAAAGCTGCCACAACCAGGATCGGCATGCAGCGCAGCACTGCCCGCGCAAGCCGGCTGGCGAGGTTTTTCACAAACCACATCTGGTACAGGTCGACGGGACGGCATAGTTCGTAAGAGACATTTCCATCCCTGATATTTGAAAAAATCTCGTTGTCCATCATCCATGGCATAAACAGGGCGAGAAATGCCTGCTGCATCCAGACATAGGTGCTTGCTGCTGCAAAAGTCATTGGAAAGCCGGAGGCATCCGTCTGGTAAAAGGCACGAAACATCAGTATTTCCAGGATGCCCCATACAAACTGTGTGACAATGCCTGCAAATGCGGCTGTGCGGTACTGCAGCCCCATGGAAAACTGCAGGCGGAAAAATGCGGTATATTTACGGTATTCCATTACGAAACCGTTACTGAAAACTTATAAAAAATTGTAAACTTTTATGTTTCATTCCTACTTCTCTGTGTATGCTTTTGATTTGTATTTCTACAATATCTACTCACAAGTTCTTGTACACTCCATAGGCGTAAATTCCTGACTAACGTATCAGTACATATCTGTATTAACTGGAAAGTGTTATACTACAGATGGCTGTTCTAAATTCATTTTGCCATATCTTTTAAGATTTATAGCAGCTTGATAATCCCTGTCAATTACATTTCCACATTCACATCTGTAAATACGGCCTGATAATTTTAAATCCTTCTTGATAGCGCCGCAACAACTGCATAATTTAGAGCTTGGAAAAAACCTATCTGCAATGATTACTGATATATTATTCCATGCAGACTTATATTCTATCTGCCTTCTAAACTCATAAAACCCCTGTTGCTGCACTGCCCTGGACAAATGCTTGTTCTTCATCATCCCACTGACATTCAGATCTTCGATACAAATAAAACTTGGTTCTCGTTTTACAATAGAAGATGTTATTTGATGCAAATGGTTTTGGCGGATGTTCGTTAGTCTGTGATTTAATTTTAAGAGTTCTTTTTCGCTTTTTATAATGCTGCGGGTTTTACAGTAACTTTCTCCTTTCTTGTTTTTCTCATACTTAGGCGTTTGCGAAACGCCAGAACCCACATAAATACGGGATTCTTTTT
>CAJUHV010000056.1 GCA_910586445.1 uncultured Eubacterium sp. | reverse complement strand
ATTCCCCATTATTATACCAAATTTTTGATGACTTGGCCAAAAGACTAATTGAAGTCCTTTAAGGAAATTGATTGCGGTATGGAAATCGTTTTGATATAATCAGAAATAAAGAGGTTTTGAGATCTTAAATACAGGTGGTGGTATCAATGGGCATGTATGTGAATCCAGGCAGTCAGGCATTTCAAAATGCTGTAAATTCTCAGATCTATATTGATAAAACAGGGCTGCTTGAGAAACTGAATAGGGCAGTCTGTACGGAGCAGAGGTGCATTTGTATCAGCAGGCCCAGACGCTTTGGAAAGTCTATGGCTGCAAATATGATTCGAGCTTATTACAGCAGGGGATGTGATTCGAGCTGGATTTTTTCTAAATATAAGATCTCACAAACACAAGATTACAATAAATATCTGAATAAATTTAACGTGATACATTTTGATGCTGCGGCATTTTTAAACCGATCTAAGGATGTCGATACGACAGTCGGGCTGATTGACCAGACACTGCTTGGAGGACTGAAAAATGAGTTTCCGCAAATTATTAATGATTCGGTATCAGATACATTTTCAGCACTGATTCGTATATATGAAAATACGCAGATGCAGTTTGTGATCATTATCGATGAGTGGGACTGTATGATTCGTGAGAAAATGAACCATGCTGTTTTGATTGAAGATTATCTTAAATTTTTAAGCATGCTGTTTAAAAGCAGTGAATCACAGGACTTTCTTGCACTTGGTTATATGACGGGGATTCTGCCGATTAAAAAGTTTAAAGGTGAATCTGCACTTAATAATTTTTGTGAATATACAATGACAGAACCGGCAGACTTTGCTGAATACTTTGGATTTACGCAAGAAGAGACGCAGGCTTTGTGCACACAGTATCAAATGAACCAGTCAGAAATAACAAAGTGGTATGACGGCTACTGTCTGGGAACTTTTAAACATATATATAATCCAAATTCTTTGGTACAGGCAGTGATCAAGCAGTCGATATCCAGTTATTGGAAAAATACAGCTGCATACGAGAATTTGAACCGGTATATATTATGTAATTTTGAAGGTTTGAAAGATACTGTACTTCATATGCTTCTAGGGGGACAATGCAGGGTTAATATAGATACATTTCAAAATGATCTGAAGGAATTTGCAGATCAAAATGATATTCTTGCAGCTTTAATACATCTGGGCTATCTTACGTATCATGCAGACACAGGTATGGCAGATATTCCAAACGAAGAAGTGAGGATGGCATTTGTGTCGGCAATCCGTATGGGAGGATGGAAGGATGGAAAAGAATACAGTTGTAAAATAGAAAAATATCATTAATAAAGGGGGAAACTATGGAATTTGAACAGGAGAAGTATTTAAACTTATTGGCGGAAAAGTATCCGACGATTCAGACAGTATGCCGTGAGATCATCAATCTGAATGCAATTTTGAACCTGCCAAAGGGCACGGAGCATTTTATGAGCGACCTGCATGGAGAATATGAAGCATTTTACCATATACTCAACAACTGCTCCGGGGTTATCCGGGAAAAGGTAGACATGCTGTTTGAAAAAACACATTCAGATGCAGAGCGTGAGCAGATCTGTACGCTGATTTATTATCCGAGGGAAAAACTGGAGCTGATCAAAAAAGAGGTGATCAACCTGCGTGAATGGTACCGCGAGATTTTAACCGAGCTGATCGAGATTGCCAAAACATTGTCTTCCAAGTATACGCGGTCGAAGGTGCGTAAGGCCATGCCGGAGGAATTTTCGTATATTATCGACGAGCTGCTGCATGTGCAGAAGGACGAAGATGACAATCAGGTTATTTACCACCGCGAGATCTTAAAGACGATAATCGAGCTGGACAACGCAGAAGAGTTTATCGTGGCACTGGCAGCGCTGATTAAGCGTCTGGCAGTAGACCGGCTGCATATTGTGGGTGATATTTTTGACCGGGGTGCATGTGCAGACCAGATCTTAGACCTGCTGATGAAATACCATTGTCTGGATATCGAATGGGGCAATCATGATATTTTATGGATGGGGGCAGCTGCGGGCAGCAAAGCATGCATTGCGAATGTCGTGCGCAATAACCTCAAATATGATAATACCGAAATATTAGAAAACAGCTACGGCATCAGCCTGCGGAAGCTGACGCTTTATTCCGAGACATTATATCCGGGCATAGATCCTATGCAGGCTGCTGTAAAGGCGATTACGGTCATGATGTTTAAGCTGGAGGGCCAGATTATCGCAAGGCATCCAGAGTATGAAATGGACGACCGCAGGCTGCTGCACCGGATCAACTGGGACAACCATACGATTGAGCTGGACGGCAGCGTTTATGAACTGACAGAAACGCTGTTTCCGACCATAGACAGGGAAGACGCTTACCGCCTGTCACCGGAAGAAGATGAGATTATGGAAGAACTGTGCATGGCATTTATAAACAGCAGCCGGTTAAATGAGCATATCCGCTTTTTGTATAAAAAAGGCGGCATGTACAAGTCTTATAATGGAAACCTTCTGTATCACGGCTGTATACCGCTTGATGACGAGGGCAATTTCGAAGGGATCTGTATAGACGGCAGAATGTATAAAGGACGTGCATACCTGGATTATGCAGAAAAAACAAGCAGGCGTGCCTATCTGGCAGGACGCAAGCAGAGTGATCTGGATTTTATGTGGTATTTATGGTGCGGGAGAAGATCGCCGCTCTGCGGACGCAACATCAAGACCTTTGAACGCAGCTATATAGCCGATGAATCTGTATGGCATGAAGAATCCGATCCATATTACAAATTTTACAAGACAGAAAAGACCTGCAATATGATTCTGCGTGAATTTGGGCTGTATTCGTCGCTGTCCCATATTATCAACGGGCATACGCCGGTGCGTACAGGAAGGGGCGAGCAGCCGGTGCGCGCAAATGGAAAGCTGATCGTAATAGACGGCGGATTCTGCCGCAGCTACCATAAGACAACCGGCCTGGCCGGATATACGCTGATTTACAATTCCCACGGTATGCGCATTAAGTCGCATCAGCCGTTTGAAAGCGTGTATTCTGCGCTGCGGGAAAACAAAGATATAGAGTCTGAAAGCGAGCTGGTAGAAACGGAAAAGGAACGGCTGATGGTGAAGCATACGGATAATGGAAAGAAGATTTTAGAAGATATTGAGGGGCTGAAAAAACTGCTCGAAGCGTACCGGGACGGTTCGATTGAACAGGGGAGCCTGATTTTATAGAATTCTGCCTGCTGTAAAAAGAAAATAGATTAAAAAAAGATAGGGCTGTCGCAGCAAAGATTGCATATACAAGATATAGATTTCATTCCAAATTGGATTCTGCTAGATCTTGTATATGTCTTTCTTAGTGCGACAGCCTCATTGTATGTCAGTCTCTAAGATTAAGCCTCCGGCTTTTCATATGCCATGCTGTTTTTCGTAGTACGGAAAATCGTATTGCTGGAACCGACCTGGCATACCTTTAAAATATCCCCGTCTTCGAGGTCTTCTGCGTAATCGGATGACAGCACTACCTGTCTGTCGGATATAAACTTCGTCGGCATCTTTTCGTCATTTACATAGATCCGGCTCCAGTTCGTAAAGTTCTTTCCATAGATGGACAGGCTGCCATCCGCATTTTCACGGTAGTTAAAAATATATGTTTCATCTATACCCATCTGAAGGTCAGAGGCCGGGTATAAATCTACGCCGCCATAGCTGTAGCGTTCTCCATAGAGGATATCATACTGCAGATTTTCCAGTTCACGTTGGTACTGTTCATTTTCTGTGTCGTATTCTCCTGCCTGATGGTAAGTAAAAATAGTGCCTTCATAAATGCCCGCCTGTTCCATTGCATAAGCAAGCATCTGATATGCTGCCAGGTCTGCATCCTTCTGCTCTAAGCCGAAATTATTCCAAGTAGCATATTGTGTTTTAAAAATATCACCGGAAGCGACATCTTGATCCTCCAGTCCCATAGTAGGAAGATGATCTCCAAAAAGAACAAGGATTGTCTCTTCATCCCTTTGTGCAAGCATATCCGTCAGATTGCCGATAAATTTATCTACCTCGTGGATCTGGTTTACGTAATATTCCCATTGGTTGTTTTTTTCTTCGGTTTCGGCTCCAGATACTTTGATTTCCGGGTTTGGAATAATCTTTTCACTTGGATAGTTTCCATGTCCCTGTACAGTAATCGTGTATACAAAATCAGACTGGTCCGGCGTAGAGTCTAGAGCTTTTTTTGTTTCCTGAATCAGTATATCGTCAGTAGGCCATGAACCGAGCGGCGTATATTCCTGAATGTTCATCAGCTCCTTGCTCGTAAAGCTGTCGAATCCAAACTGGGAAAAAGCGTTTGCCCTGCTGTAGAAGTTGCCTCCGTTGTTGTGCACTACGTGGGTGCCGTAGCCTGTTTTGGATAAGTCAGAAGCAATGCTTTCACAATTCGTTTTTTTCAGAATAGTTTTATATGGATATTCTCCGGTTCCGAAAAAACGCAGGTTCATGCCGGTCAGCACTTCAAACTCTGAATTGGCAGTTCCGGCACCGACAACCGGTACAGTCAGATAACCAGAAGTATAGTTATCGCACAATGCACGGAAATTTGGAATCGGATCTTCTGACATTTTTAAAAAATTAACTTCAGACGGGTCCATAAAGGATTCCAGCAGTACACATATAATGTTTGGCTGCTTTGCTGTCTGATCCGAAGAGTCAGAAACCAGTTTTTTTGAATCTGCCAGCTTGTAAGATTTATTTTCTTCTTTTGTCTTAGCAACACGGTCTGTTATTTTTTTAATCGTATCTTTGGAATAGTCATCCGGCTTGCTCATTCCCCGGTCCATGACGCTGGAGGAAAATCCATATACAAATCCATAATCTGAGTAGCCCTGTGCTATATTTGAAAAATAGGAGGCCATCCAGTTGGAATCCTGTGCCAGTGATGTTGCACCTGACATCAATAGGGCCATGCCCATACATAGGAACACAGCACGTAATTTGTGTGCGCTGCCTTGAAATTTTGGCCCTTTGATACTGAACAGGATCAAAAACAGGACAAGTGCGCCCAGTAAAACGATCACACAGATTTCCTGCGTTTTGGAAAAATACTGTGTATTTGTCATCGTCAGCAGGTCGGAAATACATTTCAGGTCTGTATAGCCGAACGGGGTTACGCGCTGCGATAATACACAGCCGTTGATAATGCCCAAAAGCAGCCAGACACTGCTTATAATAATGCGCATAAGCATACGGCGGCGGAACAGGTATACAACGGACAGTGTCACAAATATAATCAGTGAACAGAAAAAGAATGCAAATGTGTGTCCGCTTAAAAATTTGAATGCACCTATAAACGACCTTCTGGAACATATTTCTATGATTAAAACCAGCATACAGGATAACAATGCATGAAATAACAGGGAGTAGCGGTTTAAGAAGTCAATCTGCCGGCTGTAATCACGCTTCTCCTTTTGTTGTCGGTGTGAAAGTACACGTTTTAATACTGTTTTCATATCGGAAAACCTCCTTGCAGAAATTCTTTAAATAACTTTATTCTGACTGAGAATAAAATATATCCTTACGGCAAAAAAATCAATCGGTAAAAATCATAAAAATAATGTTATTTTTGATTGAAATAAGGGAATTATGAATAAACCGTTATTTCCATAATAATGCAGCTTAAAAAAAAGGGCCGATAATTACTGAATAAAGCGCATTTTTCCGGATAAAATTTGGATCTGCTTATGACGGAGGGGTTGAAACAGGTCTGCGTGTAGGTTATAATCAACATGATTTATTTTGACAGAATTTGACATCAAATATAAAAAATAAAAAGAGTGCCATAAATTGCAAAACTGCATATACTGTTATTAACGAAATGCAGGAGACACATACGTGGATTTTAAGCAGGAACAGTTTATGCGCATGCAGCAGTATCAGTTTGCGCCCAAAATGCCGTTTTATATGAGCTATCCGATGCAGAATATCTATATGACGGAGATGGACTATGACCGTGATATGGAACGGATGAAAGAACTGTATCCAGAAGAAGCAAAACGGATACAGAAGCTGGTCGAAGAAGAATGCGATCAGATGGAGTATGAAGGCAGCATGATGTTTGACGAGTATCCAGACAGGCTGATGCTGAAAGTTATTTGTGAGCGGATCTATCAAAATGCCATGCAGCCGCAGATTGCAGAGCAGGAACTACAGCCGGACCAGCAGCTGCCGTATCATCTAAAACCGGCGGCAGAACAAGAGGCGCTGTCAGAGTTAAACGGACAGCAGCCAGATCAGGCACTGTCTCATGAGCAGGCACTGTCTTATGATCAGGAGCTGTCTCAGGATCAGGGGCTGTCAGAAGAAACGGAAATGACACATGAGCAGGAACCAGTGCGGGATCAGGTGCTGACTGCAGAGCAGGTAGAAGAACAAAACTATAGACGCGGCCCGGGAAGGCCTCCAGGCCCGCCGCCTCCGGGATGGGGCCCGCCTCCTCCTCCGGGATGGAGGCCGCCGCCACCGCCTCCGGGAAGGCCGCCGCATAATCCGGGACTTGGCAACCTGATTGAGGTGCTTCTTTACAATGAAATGTATAATAGGCGGTGCCGGCATAACCGCTGCCGCCGCTGGTGGTAATTTATGGAGTAGAATCCATTACAGTGCGCATAATGATAAATGGCTGAGTGAAACGGGGCAGTGCTGCAGGGAAAAAGAACTAACTGCCCCTTCCTCTGTCCGATCGATAGAAAATAGCCTGCCCGGTATCAGCCGGGGTGTAGTATGACTGCAAGTACGAAAGGAATAAAGACGGATGAAAAAAGGATTGATCAAGGCATTTGTACTGGCTGTAGTGTTTGTTGTCACATTGGCAGTATCTGGACAAGTAACAAACAAAAACCAGCGGGACCTTACTACGGAGATGGAAGAAGCAACGCTGCCGATCATCGTGCTTTATGATGAAAATCAGCAGATCAACGAACTGCATGGATATACGATGCAGATGAATGCTACCGAGATGAGGGATACGATTACGCCCCTTTCCGGCAACAGGGAGATTCCCCTGCTGATTCGTACCTATGACTACCAGATTGATAATATTGCATATGAGATCCGAAGCATTGACGGCAGCAGGCTGATTTCTGACGGAAATATTTCGTCTTATGAAATGAACGACGGTCAGATACGGACAAGCGTTCCGGTACAGAGCCTTTTGGAAATGTCCAAGGAATATATCCTGACACTAAAGCTGAAGCAGGATGAGGATATTTGTTACTATTATACACGGATTGCGGATGCGAAAGACTGTTATGTGGCACAAAGCGTAGAGTTTGCGCAGGAGATCAATGAACTGACATTTTCGGAAAATCCGGATGCGCTTTCGACGTATTGGGAGCCGAATGCCTCCGGGGATAATTCCACGCTTCATAAAGTGACGATTAATTCCAGCCTTATGCAGGCAAACTGGGCGGATTTTAACTGTGACAGGCTGACTACGCCGGTTCCTTCGATCAAGGAAATGAACAGCTCCTATAATGTCATTATGCTGAATTATGTAGTGACCAGCAAAGGGAACAATGGTGAGGTAGAATACTATAATGTGGAGGAATACTACAGAATCCGCTATACGACAGAGCGTATGTACCTGCTGAATTTTGAGCGCACAATGAATCAGATTTTTAATGGAGAAAATGAATTTTTATACGAGAATTTCTTACAGCTGGGCATACGTGATAAAAATGTAGAATATATGCAGAATGAGACAGGGACAATCACCTGTTTTGTACAGGAAGGGGATCTGTGGAGCTATAATCAGGCTTCCGGGCGCCTGGCGCAGGTATTCAGTTTCCGCGGACATGAAGGCATTGACGTACGCGAAAATCATATGCAGCATGATATTAATATTTTAAGCATAGATGAGGCCGGGGATATCAATTATGTCGTATATGGCTATATGAACCGGGGCAGCCACGAGGGCAGGGTCGGAATCAGCCTGCTGCATTATGACAGTCAGGCAAATACAAATGAAGAAGGGCTGTTTCTTGCATTTGATAAATCCTACGAGGTGCTGCGCACAGAAATCTCAAAGCTGCTGTATGAAAACGCGGCAGGTGATGTTTACCTGTTATTTAACGGGACGGTATACCGCACAGAGCTGGCAACGCTGGAAATAAATACGGTTGCAGAAGGGCTTGCAGAGGGCGATTATGCCGTTTCCAAATCAAACCAGTATCTGGCATGGTCTTCGGATGAAGAGGATAAAGAGATAACGGTTATGGACTTGGAAAATGGAAGGCGTCAGCAGATCCGCACAAAAGCAGGCAAGACGCTGCGTGTGCTCGGTTTTCTGGAAGAGGATCTTGTATACGGCATGGCTGCAGAAAAGCACAAGCGGGGCACCGTCGCAGGCATAAGCCGCCAGCCGATGTATGCACTGCGCATTGTGAATGCTTCTGACGCTTCTGTGCTAAAGACTTACCGGAAAAATAATTATTACATCGACAGCGTAGAATTTCAAAACGGCGTCTTGGTCATTCAGCGGATGACTGCTGGAGAAAACGGCTATGTGAAGGCGCAGCCGGATTCGATCGTAAGCCGCGGGCAGGAAGACCGGGACAAAGATATCCGCCATATGACAGTTACGGATGTGAAGCAGACGCAGATCCAGCTGGTACTTGCGGAAACAGATCGGGAAATGGCGCCGATTCTGATCGCGGCAAAACAGGTCATGAATCAGGAAGACAGGGATACATTTCTAAAAGTAGAGCAAGGCCAGCAGATTTATTACGCGTATGCAAAAGGCAGGATCGAAGCGGCAACTACGGATATCGGGACTGCAATACAAAGTGCCGACGAGAACATGGGAGTAGTTGTAGACGGACAGCAGAACTATATATGGAAACGTGCCAGAAAAAGCATTCAGCCGGCGATGGATGTGCAGCCGACAGAGGCCGACCAGACAGGATCATCCGTAGTAAAATGTCTCAGCGCCATGCTCAAATACGAAGGCATTGAGGTCAGCGTCAAAGAATTAATTGAAAAAGGAGATACGCCGCGGGAAATCCTGGAGTCGCTGCTGTCTGACCGGGAGGTCATCTGTATGGAAGGATGCACGCTTTCGCAGGTGTTTTATTATGTGAGCTGCGGCGTGCCGGTTCTCGCAGCTGCAGGCAGTCAGGATGCAGTGCTGGTGACGGGGTATGATGCGGTTAATGTAACCTTGTACGATCCGCAGTCAGACGGTACTATAAAAAGTACATTAGAAGATGCAGAGGCCAGATTCAGTGCTTCAGGCGGGATATTTATTGCGGTGCAGCCTGCATTTTAATCCGCTGTAATCCGGCTTCAATGTAATATATAGGCAAAAATTAATTGACATTTACTGGATATATGGTAAAATAAAGAAAGTGTTTTTCTCAAAGACGGGACAACGTGAGAACGTTGTCCTTTTTCGATAAAAGCTGCTGTATCATTCGTTGCAGTATACACCAATTTATAGGATATTTTGACAGAGGCAGGCGGACGTATACATAAATTGTAACGATAATCCGTGCATATTTTATCGGAGTCAGCATAGTGTTAAGATGGGGACATGATTCTGGTGACAGGCGGTAATAACGGGGAAGGGAGGAGATCATGTATGGTAAAGGCTTTGGAAGAGGTCTTAAAAAATATTGATGATTTTGTATGGGGTCCGGTAATGTTGGTATTTCTGGTAGGTACAGGAATTTTTCTGACATTTCGGCTGAAGTTTTATACATGGAGAAATCTGCCCTATGCAGTAAAAATCACCCTGAGCAGGGAGGCAAGGACCAAGGGCCGAGGGGAAGGCGACGTATCACCGTTTGCAGCGCTTACAACGGCACTGGCAGCTACAATCGGCACTGGAAACATTATAGGCGTTGCGACGGCTATGGTATCCGGCGGAGCCGGTGCACTGGTGTGGATGTGGATATCTGCATGCTTCGGACTCTCATCAAAGTTCAGTGAATGTATGCTTGCGATAAAATACCGCGAGGTAAACGATCAGGGCGAAATGTCTGGTGGTCCCATGTATACAATGAGAAAAGCGTTAAAAAATAAAACGGCCGGAGCAGTATTAGGATGGCTGTTTGCGTTGTTTGCTGTAATTGCGTCATTTGGTATTGGAAATCTGACGCAGGCAAATTCTATTTCTGAAGCGATGAATAAGACTTTTAATGTTTCGCCGCAGATTACCGGAGCTGTAATTATGGTATTATCATTGTGCATTATTGTCGGCGGCATTAAATCCATCTCCAAAGTATCTTCCATCGTAGTTCCCTGTATGGCAGTTTTTTATGTAATCGGCGGATTGATTGTAATTGCGGGCAATATAGAGAATGTGCCGTCCGGCGTAGCTGAGATTTTTAAAATGGCATTTTCTGTCAGGGCAGTGGCAGGCGGTGTCGGGGGTACGATCGTGGCCTCAATGATGAGCGGCATGCGTTATGGTGTGGCACGCGGCATGTTTTCGAACGAGGCAGGCATGGGTTCTGCTGCGATTACGGCAGCCTCAGCGGTTACGGACAGTCCGGTGCGGCAGGCTTATATCAATATGACAGGCACTTTCTGGGATACGCTTGTGGTGTGCACGATCACAGGACTGTGCATAGCCTCATCCGGCGTGCTGGGCATTACAGATGCGTCCGGCAAGGCCATAGAAGGCTCGGCTCTTACGATTGAAGCATTTAAAACGGTATTGGGGCCGGCGGGCGGATGGATGGTTACTATAGGCATCGCTTTATTTGCCTTTTCTACCATACTTGGATGGGAATACCATGGAGAAAAGGCGGTTGAGTATCTGTTGGGAACACATAAATATAATATGGTCTATCGTATTGCTTTTTCGCTCGTTGTCTTTGTAGGAGCGACTACGACGCTTTCTATAGCATGGAGCTTTTCGGATATTGCAAATGCATTAATGGCAGTGCCGAACCTGATCTGCATGCTGGCATTGAGCGGGGAAATAGCAAAAGATGTAGAAAAATTTCAAGCAGAATTAAGGCGCGCACGCGGCTAGGACATAGTAGGAATCGTAAATATTTCTTGTATTTTGGAACAACATAACATACACTGCAATATGCATAAATTTTTGTAATGTTTTATAGGTCATTCGTATGAATTTAACAGAAATTTAAAAAACACTTGCAAATGCTTGATTTATAGACTATATTACGAGATGAACTTGTGTATTCTAAACAGATTCTAAGGAAGTGGGTATTATGAGTAATAAGCAGATTATAGTATCAAATGTAGCAAAAGGTCACCAAAACCCAATTGCAGAGCTTGTTCAGGTAGCTTGTCAGTTTGACAGTAATATTACGTTTGTAAATGAAAATCGTAAGATCAATGCAAAGAGCATTATGGGAATTATGGCATTTAATCCATGCAAGGGAATGAGTGTTAACATTATTACAGAAGGCAACGATGAGAAAGAAGCTTTGTTAGCAATGGAAAAGTTTTTAGTATGTGAGTAGATTTTAGGAGGTCTAGGAGATGAGCTCAAAGAGTAGTACAGACAAAGAAGCAAATACTATGGCGGAAGTAAACGGAGCCGATGAGGCAGGTATGCAGGAAGCTGTATCGGCAGAGGTGAAACCAGAAGCAGCAAAAAAAGCTGCAAAGGATGAAGCAAAACCAGCTGAGAAAAAAGGCGGGAAGGATGAAGCAAAAGCAGTAAAGAAAACTGCTTCGAAAAAGTCCGCAGCCAAGAAAGCAGATAAGCCGGAGCTGAAGCCGGAGCTGTATGTTGAATATCAGGGACGGCAGGCCACAGGAGCTGCAGTAGTCGATAAAGTAAAGGCGGCATTTGTTGCCAGCGGACATAGAGCATCATCCATTAAGTCATTGCAGATCTATATCAAACCAGAAGAGTTTAAAGCTTATTATGTTATTAATGACGGTAAATATACAGGCGCAGTAGATCTGTTCTAAGATATTAAGTAATTTTCCTACGGTTCCTAAAGTGTATTATAAATTCATTTCTACAATGTATCTAAATGGGGCTGCCGCATTAAGAAAAATGATACAAGATATAGTTCGTTATATCTTGTATATGTTTTGCTTAGTGCGGCAGCCCCATCAGCTTAGGATTAAAGCTCTCCGTTTTGATATTTTGTAACAAGACGCTTGATCCTGTCATAAGGATTCAGCAGATCGCTGATCGAAGCATCATGATTTAAGGTATCTACGATATAGGCAATATATTTGCTCATATCACAATTGATGTAATACGGCTTTGCCAGAAGCTCTGGTGACTGATAGATTAAATTGGTCGTAATGACGCGGTATATAATGCCGTCTTCTACAGCCTTGTCAAACTTGTCCAGGCCGTTTGTAAATAAGCCGAAGGTAGACAATACAAAAATACGTTTTGCCTTGCGTTTTTTAAGCTCCGTCGCTACATCGATCATGCTGTCGCCGGAAGAAATCATATCATCAATAATCATGACATCCTTATCTTCCACTGAAGCACCCAGAAACTCATGGGCAATGATTGGGTTGCGACCATCGACAATGCGGCTGTAGTCGCGGCGTTTGTAAAACATGCCGATATTGATGCCGAGCACGCTGGCCAGATATACGGCACGGTCGGTAGCGCCTTCATCCGGGCTGATCATCATCATATGGTCAGAATCAAATTTTAGGTCAGGTATGTTTGCGCACAAGCTTTTTATAAACTGGTACGAAGGCTGTACCGTTTCAAAGCCGGATAACGGGATTGCGTTCTGTACACGGGGATCATGTGCGTCAAACGTAATGATATTGTCAACCCCCATGTTTGTCAGCTCCTGTAATGCCATGGCACAGTCCATGGATTCGCGGCCGGCCCGCCTGTGCTGGCGGCTTTCGTATAAAAATGTCATAATTACGGTAATGCGGCGGGCTTTGCCGCCTGAGGCAGCAATAATGCGTTTTAAGTCAGCAAAATGATCATCCGGCGATTTGTGGTTCGGCTGTCCGCAGACCGTGTATGTTTCCTGATGGTTTGTAACATCCACCAAAATGTAAAGGTCATAGCCGCGGATAGATTCTTTGATCAGGCCTTTGGCCTCGCCTGTGCCAAATCGAGGTGTCTGTGCATTGACAATATAAGTGTCGCGCTCAAATCCCCGGAAAGCGATTGTAGTTTTGTGGTCGGACTGGCGTTCATGACGCCATTTCACCAGATACTGGTTGACTTTTTCTCCCAGAGCTGAGCAGTTTGACATCGGAATCAGTCCAAGTACTCCTACAGGAATGCTTTCTAACATGCGGTCATCGTAATGCATAGTATAGTCCTCCGTTTATATTATTTTTTATAATCAGGTAGATTTATAGCCGGATAAATGCAATTTTTTCTTCTGCAGGCGGATATCATCGCCAAAAAGTTTTATCATCTGATAACTGCTCATAATGCGGGATAAGATTCTTTCTGAATAAATCGCACTAAGCTGGTCTATGTTTAAATTGGTAGATATAATCGTCGAGTTTTTACGCAGTATCCGCTCGTTGATACATAAAAACAGCTGCGATACTGTAAAAGTATTCGGGACTTCCGTCCCCAGGTCATCAATAATTAAAAGGTCACAGTCAAATATATTCTGCAGCGAAGCGGCAGCGGCAGTGTCTTTATGAAACTTGTTTTTTTCCAATATGTCAAACAGCTGGAATGCGGTAAAATAAATAACAGAATGTCCGCTGTCTAAAAGCTCCTTTGCGATACAGTTTGATAAAAAGGTTTTGCCGGTACCTGTATCCCCGTATAAAAACAGGTTGCCAAATTCTATATCAAAGTTTTTAATAAAGACCAGAGAATCCTTGACAGCAATCTGTGCCGTTTCCCTATGTGTAAGTCCGGTTGCAGGATTTTTTTCTGTGCTGGAATAATAATCAAAGGAATAGCATTTGAAATTTTCCTTGTTTAAAATAGCTTTTATGTTCGACTGTGTATAAACCAGGTCAATGACTGCCTGTTTAAAACAATGGCAGCGTTTTGCGCCGATATATCCGGTGTCCCGGCAGTCAGGACAGGCGTACGGCGGTTCAAAATAATGCTCGTCGATATCGGCCTCGGCCAGTATCGCTTTACGCTGCATACGGTAAGAGTCTAATTCCTGTCTGAGCTGCGACAGTGCTTGGTCATCGCCTTCCAGCAGTTTTTTTGCCTGCCGGACGCTGGCAGAGGCAGTCAGCTCCTCCAGCTCTTTTAAGCGCGGGTATGCACGGTACAGTCTGTTTCTGCGGTCCAGCTGGATATGCTGGTTGTACAGCTGTCTGGCATCGTATCTGCGCAGGAGTTCGTCGTATTGTGAATTTGATAAAGACATAGCATAATACCCCGTTATCTGACTTGGGAGAGCAGTTCACGTTCAAGCTCTTCATAATTATAGGTTCTCTGCGTAAAGTTTGCAAACCCATTTGCCAACGTGCCTTTTGCAGTACGTGCCGACGCGGTCTTGCCGGCGGATACCTGCCTCGCCTTTTTTTCCTGATACTGGGCATCAAGCAGCTCAATATCGTTTAACGTACGTACATTCTGCTTCTGCCAGTTTGTTAAAATACTGTTTGCATAGCTGAAGCTGGCCTTATGTGTGTGCATAAGCGACTTCTGGCATGCTAGTGTTATGATCTCATCCGAAAAGCCCATCTCATCAGACCACCTCTGGATATATTCCATCTCACCGCTGCCAAGGCTGCGGTCAAAAATGCCAAAAGCCTTTATGACGCAGTAAACGACATTGCTGTGTACGGCAGCCTCCTGTTTTGCTTCACACAGTGTATGGATTCCTTTTTTGGCCCAGGAAATTGCAATGCTGTTCATATACCATATATTGGCATGATTTTTTGCCACGCATTGTTCGATCAGGTAATCGATCATATCCTGGGACAGATGCAGTTTGTCCAGCCAGTATAAAATAGTCTGAAGCTCCGTATAGTTCAGTGGATGGCCGAGATAACGCTCGGCTACAAACAGCAGTTCTTTTGCAGTCTCATCTTCATCAAAATGTGCCAGCTCCTGCCTGGTATATTCCATGCGTTCCGGGATGTCCGGCATGGACAGTGCCTTAGCCTCTTCTTTTTCTTCATCCTTAGGGCCTGCAGCTGTCAGGCAGTTAGATGAGCTTCTGGCCGCAGCAGGCATGGCCGCAGCTGAGGCCGGGGCAGCCGAGGTGTAGTCTGACAGGCATATTCCGGTCAGTTCCTTCTGGCTGTCAAATTCCAGGCACAGCAGATGCATTTTTTCCCAATAACGCAGTGCGCGTATGACGTCCTTTTCCGTATGGTCAAATTTGTCTGCAATATCTGATATGGAAAATGTGCAGCCCGGATTGTTCATGCAGCGGAGGAGATACAGATAAATTTTTACAAATTCTCCGTCAGCATGTGTCATATATTCATCGATAAAAGTGTTTGGTATGTATGTGGCAGCAAGCTTGCTGTCACGTCGTAATAATATATCAGCCATATGCGTCTCCTCTCTCACTGCACAGATTATAGCACAGGATTTTCCAATTGAGAAGTACAATTTTTGTCCGCCTTCTTGTGACATCAGTGGGTTTCTTTATGTGTGGATAATGTGGATAACGTGGAAAAGGATGAAGTTAAAATTATATTATTGTGCGGAGTGCCAGAAAGTAAAATGGTTTCGAAAATATTTAAGTATTTTGTGAAGACATAAAAAATCCACATTCAATTCTGTGGTTTTTACACAATTAAATGTGGATAATGTGGATAACTAGTGGTTAAGAAGCGTTTCGCCCACTTTCAATATGTCTCCGGCTCCCATAGTTATCAACAGGTCGCCGTTCATTGTTTTTTCTAATAAAAATTTTTCGATCTCCTCGAATGACGGAAAATAACAGCATTCTGTGCCGCGTTCTTTCAAAAGTGTTAATATGTGTTCGGAGCTGATGCCAAGTGTATCAGTCTCCCGGGCAGGATAGATGGCAGCCAGCACTACGATGTCGGCAGCGCTTAACGTATCGGCGAATTCCTTCATAAATGCTTTTGTCCGCGTATACGTATGCGGCTGGAATACACAGATCAGGCGTTTGTGCGGATATCTGGCAGCGGCCTGCAGCGTGGCTGCTATTTCCGTCGGGTGGTGTGCATAGTCATCAATGACGGTAACGCCTTTAAATGTCCCTTTGTACTGGAACCGTCTGTCTGTTCCATGGAATGCATGAAGTCCTGCGGCAACTGCAGCGGCAGGTATCTGCATCTGCACTGCTAAAGCGGCGGCAGCCAGGGCATTGCTGATGTTATGCTGTCCGGGCACCTCTAGGCTGACGGTACAGATTTCTTCGTGTGTAGTATATGCAGTAAAATTCGCCGTGCTGCCTTCTTCCTGCGATAAATCAACATGCTTTGCACGGTGCATAAGGCGAAAAGCGGCAGCGCCGTTTTCATTGTAAGTAATATCCTGTGGATAAAAGTCGCAGGAAGAATCGAAGCCGTATGTAATTATTTCCGGCTCTAAGCCTTCCAGCAGGTCTTTGAGCTTCTTGATTTCGCCGTTTGCTATAATGGCGCCGTCAGGGGAGGTATTTTTTGCAAATTCTAAAAAAGAATGCCGGATATCATCCAGATCCTTAAAAAAATCAAGGTGGTCTTCTTCAATATTTAATATGACACTGTATTTTGGATAAAAATGTAAAAAGCTGTTCGTATATTCACATGCTTCGGTGACAAAATATTCGGAATGCCCGATGCGGATATTGCCCTGAATGGAAGGCAGTATGCCGCCTATCGAAATAGTAGGATCAGATTCTGCGGCAAGCAGTATCTCGGTGATCATGGAAGTCGTAGTTGTCTTGCCATGCGTGCCGGCTATGGCGCAGGACTGCCTGTAGTTGTTCATGATCTGCCCCAGCAGCTGGGCGCGGCTGAGCATAGGAATGCCGGAGGCTATTGCTGCCTGATATTCTGGATTGTCATCGTGGATAGCCGCTGTATATACAATCAGGTCAGTTTCCGGCTTAATATGATCTGCGCTCTGTCCGTAGTAAATGACAGCGCCGGATTTTTTCAATTGTTCTGTCAGATCGGACTGGCTGGCATCTGATCCGGATACGGCAAACTTCTGTTCTAAAAGTATTTCGGCAAGCCCGCTCATGCTGATGCCGCCGATTCCAATAAAATGGACATGGATGGGTTGGTTAAAATTAATTTGATACATATGTTTAGCACCTGCACCTTCTTTTATTCTTGCGGGGCAGCAGGCCGGATACAGCCTACTGTAATCCGGCAGCTGCCCGCGTGGCTAATATAATTATAACCATATCCTTTCATTTTGCAAATGATTTCTTTGTTAGAAAAGCCGCATAAACATCAGACAATTGTACTTTGAAATGCCTGGAAAATATGTGAAATTCTACAAAAAATCGCATAAAGCGCCTAAAAAAATGTGAAAAATAATGTACAATTCAAAAAGTATATGATATACTATTTGTACAAAAAGACAGAATAAAAGACGAGAGGTGAGCGAAGTGGTTTGTAAAGAAATGATCGCCATGCTGCTGGCAGGAGGACAAGGGAGCCGTCTTGGTGCGCTGACTTCGACTGTGGCTAAACCTGCAGTAGCATTTGGCGGAAAGTATCGTATTATTGATTTTCCGCTCAGCAACTGTATCAATTCCGGGATCGATACGGTAGGCGTGCTGACACAGTATCAGCCGCTGCGGCTGAATACCCATATCGGCATAGGCATTCCGTGGGATCTGGACCGAAACTACGGCGGTGTTACAGTACTGCCGCCATATGAAAAAAGTGATAATAGCGAATGGTATACTGGTACGGCAAATGCTATCTACCAGAATTTAAATTATATGGAAAATTATCATCCTGAATATGTGATTATTTTGTCAGGGGACCATATTTATAAAATGGATTATCAGGAAATGCTTGATTTCCATAAAGCGAATCAGGCAGATGTCACAATTGCTGCTATGCCTGTACCGATCGAAGAAGCAGGCAGGTTCGGCATTGTGATCACAGATGACAGAAAGCGGATACAGGAGTTTGAGGAAAAGCCGGAGCATCCGAGAAGCAATATGGCCTCTATGGGAATTTATATATTTAGCTGGAAAGTGTTAAAAGAAGCGCTGGTTGTACTAAAGGATCAGAGCAACTGCGATTTTGGCAAGCATATTATTCCATACCTGCATGAAAAAGGTTCCAGGATGTTTGCGTATGAATATAACGGCTACTGGAAGGATGTAGGTACGCTGGGATCTTATTGGGAGGCCAATATGGAGCTGATAGATCTGATTCCAGAATTTAATTTATACGAAAAGTATTGGAAGATTTATACAAAATGTGATATCATTGAGCCACAGTACATAGCATCAGAGGCAATTGTAGAAAAAAGCCTGATCGGTGAAGGCAGCGAGATATACGGCGAAGTGTATAGTTCTGTCGTCGGAGCAGGCGTTACAATTGGAAAAGGCTCGGTTGTACGCAATTCGATCATTATGGCAGATGTCGTGATTGGAGAAAATGTGGTTATAGACAAAGGAATTATTGCCGAGAATACAAAGATCGGTGATCGCACGCAGGTCGGCGTAGGAGAATATGCTCCGAGCACTTACAATCCAAAGGTGTATGCGTTTGATCTGGTGACAATCGGAGAAGCTTCCGTAATACCTGCAGATGTCAGGATCGGCAGGAATACCGCAATAGTCGGAGTGACTTCTTCAGAAGATTATCCGGGCGGGCTGCTTGCAAGCGGTGAATCTATAATAAAGGTGGGTGAGTCAGCATGAAAGCATTAGGATTGATCTTGGCCGGCGGCAATAATAACCGTATGCAGGAATTATCAAAAAAAAGAGCGATTGCTGCAATGCCTGTGGGAGGAAGTTTCCGCTGCATTGATTTTGCATTAAGCAATATGACCAATTCACAGATACAGACTGTAGCCGTACTGACACAGTATAACGCGCGTTCGCTGAATGAACATTTAAGCTCATCCAAGTGGTGGGATTTTGGCAGAAAACAAGGCGGGTTATATGTGTTTACACCGACCGTGACAGCAGATAACAGCTGGTGGTACCGCGGTACGGCTGATGCAATGTATCAAAATATTGATTTCTTAAAGCGCTGCCATGAGCCGTATGTGATCATTACCAGCGGTGATTGTGTATATAAAGTTGATTACAATAAGATTCTGGACTACCATATTGAGAAAAAGGCTGATATTACAGTAGTTGTCAAGGATATGGATGTATCCGAGGATGTCAGCAGGTATGGCGTTGTCAGGATGAATGAAGATTCCAGAATCGTAGAATTTGAAGAAAAGCCGATGGTTGCCCGTTCAAAGACGATTTCTACAGGCATATATGTAATCCGCAGAAGACAGCTGATTGATCTGTTAGAGCATTGTGCACAGGAGAGCCGGAACGATTTTGTAACAGATATACTGATCCGGTACAAAAATCTAAAGCGCATGTACGGATACAAGCTGGAAGGATATTGGAGCAATATCTCTACTGTAGATTCTTATTATAAGACAAATATGGATTTCTTAAAGCCAGAGGTGCGCAAATTCTTTTTCCGGGATTATCCGCATGTATATTCAAAAGTGGATGACCTTCCGCCGGCAAAGTATAATGTAGGCTCGCAGGTGCGCAACAGCTTAGTTTCAAGCGGCTGTATTATTAATAGTAAGGTAGAAAATTCAGTATTGTTTAAAGAAGTATTTGTAGGCAAAAACTGTGTGATTAAGAATTCAATTATTTTGAATGAAGTTTATATAGGGGACAATACACATATCGAGAATTGTGTCGTAGAGAGTCGAGGGACTCTAAAGGCAAATACATACTACTGTGGAGACAATGGGGTTAAGGTAGTGGTCGAAGACAACAATGAACGATATGGGTTATAGTTATAAGCAATAAAATAAATGTGAGGTGTTTCAGAGGAGAAAAAAGAAAGGGGCGAAAGATGATGCGTATAACAGATGTCCGAGTCCGCAAAGTAGAAAAAGAAGGCAAGATGAGAGCAGTGGTATCAATCACGATCGATGATGAATTTGTCGTGCATGATATCAAAATAATTGAAGGGGTGAAGGGCCTGTTCATTGCAATGCCGAGCAGGAGAGCAGTAGACGGAGAATTCCGGGATATTGCACACCCAATCAATTCCGAGACAAGAGAGCGTATTCAAAATATTATATTAGATGAATACCGCAAAGAAATGACAGCAGAAGATGAGGCAGAATTAGAAATAAAACCAGAATAAAAGCAGTTGGGACAGTAACAGCTGTCCGAAAGAAACTGCAGCAAGCTGGATATGCCAAAACTTCCGCTTGCTGTAGTTTTTTGTTTGTAAAAAGATAAATGCTCTGGTAAGCGGGTAAATAGTTATTCTTGTTTCGTGATTTTATTTTTGCTGGATATTTTTTTATAATTTTCTACAGCCGGGTCAATGAGATCTTGTATACGGTGCCATTCTTTAGTGGCTTCATCTTTCACCGCCTCACATCGGTTTTGAGATAAAAAACGTGTAAGCTCATAGCAGCTGATCCATATTTCGCCATTTCCGTCTTTTTGTGATTCGTCAAAAATCAGCTGCATGCCAAAATGAAGATGTATAATGTCGATATTATTTACATTCTCTTTATCACTGTAGCCAGTGTGTCCCATATATCCGATTACATCACCGGCAGTCACGACGCTGCCTTCCTTGAGTGATTTATTGTATGGGAAATTCTGGCGCAGGTGGGCATAATAGTAATAACGCTTTTGGTCAAAACTGCGTATGCCGATGCGCCATCCTCCATAACGGTTCCAGCCGAGGCATTCTACGTAGCCGGATTCCACGGCGATAATCGGAGTGCCGATCTGACCCATCATGTCATGCCCCAGGTGCTGCCTGCGGAAACCGAATGAGCGGGAAGTGCCGAAGTCGTCGTAGTCTGTATAAGGAAAACCCTTTGCAATTGGTGAAAAAGCTTTTAAGCCGTATGCGGTTTTAGCAGCGCCTTCATTTTCTTTTGTTGTTATATCAGGATTTGTCTGAGCTGAACTGTTCGGCAGGATCGTATATTCGCCGACAAAGCCTCCTAGCACAGCCTGGTACGCTTCGTTATAGTAATCAAAATATTTCATATCCTTCGTTATTTCTTCTAAAGTAGATTCTTTATTTAATATCTTATCTGCAACCTCAGACATATCACTTGATTTATAATTTTTAAAATCTCCGCCATACTTGACGCCCATTACTGCGAGCAGGCTTACCCAGTCAATCGGCGTATCTGTGTCATGTGATTTCAGGTCATATTGATAGGCATCATTCATGGCTTCGCTTGTCACATTAAAGTCCACCCATTTAATAAAATCTGCTCTGCCGGAATCGGAAGATTCCGTATTCCGGGAGGCGGCAGGCTGTCTGGCAGCAGAATGATCCAGCAGGCCCAGCAGGGAAGAGCTGTTATGCGATTGATACCAGGTAAGTGCGGCGAGGCCCATCAAGGTAATCAGTTCTATAGAGACGATAAGTTTGGAAAAGGTAGATTTCATATACAATACCAGTATCAGAAGAATGTTTGTAAAATATATGTTTACAGGTATTAAATTATGTGGGATTGCCTGTATAAAATACATGAGGCGGAACAAAAAAGGAATGAAATCCATAGATGACAAATCCAAAAAAATAGGTTAGAATACAATAGACACTGCAGTAAAAATAATAGAAATAATGGGTATAAAGGAAACAGAAAGTGCCGCCGAAAGGGAGGAATCAAAATGCAGAATATAAAAGCTGTCATATTAGCAGCAGGAAAAGGTACAAGGATGAAATCTGATCTGCCAAAAGTCGTGCATAAGATTCATGGAAAGTGTCTGGTAGATTATGTCATAGAGGCTGCGAGAGGGGCAGGAGCACAGGAGATCTGTCTTGTTGTCGGATATAAGCAGGACATCGTATGCAGCAGTGTTGCGCATAAGGATGTATCGTATGTACTGCAGCCGGAACAGCTGGGAACCGGCCATGCAGTAAAATGCGCGCGGGAGTTTTTAGGAGAGGCCGGCACGACTATGATATTATTTGGGGATACGCCGCTGATTACCTCTGAGACACTAAAAAGGCTTGCTGAATACCATGAGGCACATAAAAATGCAGTAACGGTACTGTCTGCACTGACTGATGATCCAGATGGGTACGGGCGCATTATCCGTGACGCGCACGGAAACTTTATAAAAAGTGTTGAACATAAAGATGCCACGTCCAACGAGCGGGAATCACATGAAATTAATTCTGGAATGTATTTGTTTGATACAAAAGAATTAAAATATGCACTGGATAGGCTGCGGCCGAATAATTCACAGGGAGAGTATTATCTGCCGGATGCATTGGAGATTATAAAAGAAAAAGGGCTGCGTGTGGACGCATACAGGCTGGGCAGCTCAGAAGACATTACAGGAGTCAATGACCAGGACCAGCTGGCTGCGGCTGCGTATGTGATCGCTCTGCGTCAAAGACAGGAGAGCCGAAAATAAGGTAATTAAAATAAGGATATAATAATTATGTTTGGATGGGTGCGGCTGTTTCAAGAAAAAAGAAATAATAGAAAAAAAGATCAAGATGAGGAAGAAACGAAAATCATGTTTGTTATAGCAGGTTTGGGAAATCCGACCAGACAATATGAAAAAACAAGGCACAACGTCGGATTTGATGCGGTTGATGCCCTGGCAGAAAAATATCATATCAATATGAATGAAATAAAATATAAGTCGGTCTGCGGAAAAGGCAGTATTGCCGGGCAGAGTGTGATGCTGGTAAAACCGCAGACATATATGAACAACAGCGGTGAGGCAGTCGGCATGATCTTAAACTTTTATAAGCTTGACCCGGCTTCTCAAATGATCGTCATGTATGATGATATCAGTCTGGAGCCGGGCAATATCCGTATCCGGCTCAAAGGCAGTGCGGGCGGGCACAACGGCATAAAAAGTATTATTTCACATGCCGGAACGCAGGAATTTGCCCGGATCAAGATTGGAGTCGGACAAAAGCCCGAGCAGTGGGATCTGGCGGATCATGTATTGAGCAGGTTTGATGAAAAGCAGCGCAGGGCTGTTGATGAGTCGATCAAGGATGCCGTCGCAGCTGCAGAGCTGATTTTATCAGACGACGCAGCGCAGGCTATGAATCTGTATAATAAAAAGAAAGTGTAGATTTAATATGAATTGTAAATTATGGATAGGAGCAGTTGTATGAAAGCATTTATGGAGCCGCTTGGAAATATGACGGAATTTAAGGAAATCCACGCCAGGATTCATTCCGATTCCGAATGCGGCGTCTTAGAACTGTCCGGCTGTATTGATTCGCAGAAGCTGCACATGATCCACTGTCTGAGCGGAGAGGATTACAGCCGGCTGATTGTTACGTTTACAGAGCAAAGAGCCAGAGAATTTTGTGAAGAATACCGTTTTTTTGACCGGAACGTCAGGTATTTTCCGGCAAAAGATATTTTGTTTTATCAGTCCGATATCCGCGGCAATGAATTGGAAAAAGAGCGGATTGAGGTATTAAAGCTTCTCTCAGGGGGCGGTAATTGTACAATAGTCACAACATTTGATGCACTTATGAACCGGATGGCAGAGCCAGCCGGCTTTTTGTCCATGATAAAAAAAATAGAAATCGGCAGCGTCGTAAAGATGGAACAGATCCAAAAAGAGCTGACGATTATGGGCTATGAGCGCAATTATCAGGCAGAAGCTCCGGGGCAGTTTGCCGTGCGCGGCGGAATATTGGATGTCTTTGTATTGACGGAAGAAAATCCCTACCGTATCGAACTGTGGGGGGATGAAGTCGATTCGATCCGCAGTTTTGAGGCATTAAGCCAGCGTTCGATTGAGAATCTGGAGCAGGTGCAGATTTACCCGGCAGCGGAGTTTTTGCTGGATGATAACGGGCTGAGAGAAGGGATACGGCGTCTTGAGGAAGAGACCAAAGCTGTCACCTTAAAAATGCGGGGAGATATGAAGACGCAGGAGGCGGCAAGGCTTAAAAATGCAGTTGACGCATTTGTAGAAGAATTAAAAGAATTGCGCAGCAGTGCCAATCTGGATGCGTATCTGATGTATTTTGCAGACCGGACTGTTTCTCTGCTGGATTACTTTGATCCGAAGCATACAATGATCGCGCTGGATGAACCGGTGCGTATCGCAGAGCAGAGTGCGGCAGTCGAGCAGGAATTTGTTGAGAGCATGCAGCAGCGTCTGGAAAAAGGGTATATTCTTCCGGGGCAGATGGATGCGCTGTTTCGTGCAAAGGAGGTTTTTGCGCGGACTGAGCGGATGCACGCGGTAGCGCTGGCTACACTGGAGCTGAAGGTCCCGCAGCTGTCCATTGAGCATGTCTATCCGATGCAGACGCGGACAGTCAATCCGTACAATAACAGCTTTGAGCTGCTTGTAAAGGATCTGCAGCAGTATAAGAAGAAAAATTATAAAGTGATTTTATTATCTGGTTCTAGAACGCGTGCACAGCGGCTGGCACAGGATCTAACGGATGAGGGGCTGAATGCGTTTTATACAGAAGATTATGACCATGTTGTAAAGCCGGGCGAAGTCATGGCTTTGTACGGCAAAGTAAAACGTGGATATGAATATCCTATGCTGAAATTTGTGGTCATATCAGAGAGTGATATTTTTGGTGCAGAGAAAAAGAAGAAAAAGCGCAGGCAGAAAAAGAACGGAGAGAAGATCGCGAGTTTTTCTGACCTTAGTATCGGTGATTATGTCGTGCATGAAAATCATGGGTTAGGCATATACCGCGGAATTGAAAAAATAGAGGTAGAGGGAACTACAAAAGATTATATTAAGATTGAATATGACAAGGGAGGTACGCTGTATATACTGGCCACGCAGCTGGATCTGATTCAAAAATACGCCGGGTCAGAAGCGAAAAAGCCAAAGCTCAATTCGCTCGGCAGTCTGGAATGGAAGAAGACGAAGACAAAAGTGCGTACTGCCGTAAAAGAGATTGCAGGAGAACTGGTACAGCTGTATGCAGCCAGAGAAAATCAGAAAGGCTATGTGTACGGCCCGGATACGATCTGGCAGAAAGAATTTGAAGAGATGTTTCCGTTTGAGGAAACAGAAGACCAGACGATGGCAATCGAAGCAACGAAACAGGATATGGAAAGCACAAAGATTATGGACCGCCTGGTCTGCGGAGACGTAGGCTACGGTAAGACTGAGATTGCAATCCGCGCAGCATTTAAGGCGGTGCAGGAGAGCAAGCAGGTCGTATATCTGGCACCTACGACAATACTGGCTCAGCAGGTCTATAACAATTTTGTGCAGCGTATGCAGGATTTTCCGGTGACAGTCGGGCTGATGTGCCGCTTTCGGACACAGGCAGAGCAGAAAAAGACGATTCAAGGGCTGAAAAAGGGAATGGTAGATATTGTGGTAGGTACGCACCGTGTGCTGTCCAAGGATGTGCAGTATAAAGATCTGGGACTGCTGATTGTCGATGAAGAGCAGCGTTTCGGCGTAACGCACAAAGAAAAGATCAAAAAGCTCAAGACAAACGTAGATGTGCTGACGCTGACAGCCACCCCGATCCCGAGGACGCTGCATATGAGCCTGATCGGCATACGGGATATGAGCGTATTAGAGGAGCCGCCGGTAGACCGTGTGCCGATCCAGACCTATGTTATGGAATATAATGAAGAAATGGTGCGAGAGGCGATCGTACGTGAGCTGGCCAGGGGCGGACAGGTATATTATGTATATAACCGCGTCAATCAGATCGAAGATGTAGCTGCCAAAATACAAGGACTGGTGCCGGACGCTACGACAGCGATTGCGCATGGGCAGATGAAAGAGCGCGAGCTGGAAAATATTATGTATCAGTTTATCAACGGTGAAGTGGATGTGCTTGTATCTACGACAATTATTGAAACAGGATTAGATATTTCCAATGTTAATACGATGATTAT
>CAJUHV010000055.1 GCA_910586445.1 uncultured Eubacterium sp. | reverse complement strand
TTGCAGAACTTATATATAGACTTTTACCACAATATCCTTAAATCTGTTAGCCTTCGTGTACTCTGGACGTTCAGCCATAAATGCCCTCACATCCTCTCTTGACACCGTTAAGGTACAGAAGTAAATATAGGGTTGTCTAATTCCTCTTTTCGTTAATAGCCGCCTGTGCTGCAGCCAATCTAGCAATCGGCACTCTAAACGGTGAACAAGACACATAATCCAGACCAATCTTATGGCAGAATTCAACCGAAGACGGATCTCCGCCGTGCTCGCCGCAGATACCTACATGCAGCTTGTCATTTACTGGCTTGCCAAGCTTGATTGCTGTTTCCATCAGCTTGCCTACGCCGATCTGGTCTAATTTTGCAAATGGATCATTCTCAAAGATCTTTGCATCATAGTAAGCATCTAAGAACTTACCAGAATCGTCACGTGAGAATCCAAATGTCATCTGTGTCAGGTCATTTGTACCGAAGCAGAAGAAGTCAGCTTCAGATGCAATTTCATCTGCTGTCAAAGCGGCTCTTGGGATCTCGATCATTGTACCTACTTCGTAGTCCAGTTTTACGCCTGCTGCTGCGATCTCAGCATCTGCTGTCTCAACAACAACTTTCTTTACATTCTTTAACTCTTTGATATCACAGATTAACGGAATCATGATTTCCGGTTTTACTGTCCAGTCAGAATGTGCTTTCTGTACATTGATTGCTGCACGGATTACAGCCTTTGTCTGCATCTTTGCAATTTCTGGATAAGTAACTGCAAGACGGCAGCCGCGGTGTCCCATCATTGGGTTGAACTCATGCAGGGAATCGATCAATGTCTTGATATCTTCTACTGACTTGTTCTGTGCTTTTGCAAGCTTTTCAACGTCCTCTTCCTCAGTCGGAACGAACTCATGCAGAGGCGGATCTAAGAAACGGATTGTTACCGGGCAGCCTTCCAATGCTTCGTATAATTTTTCGAAGTCTCCCTGCTGATATGGAAGAATCTTATCAAGCGCTGCTTCTCTTTCTTCTACTGTGTCTGCACAGATCATCTCGCGGAATGCTGCGATTCTGTCTTCTTCGAAGAACATATGCTCTGTACGGCACAGGCCGATGCCTTCTGCGCCAAGCTCACGTGCTTTCTTAGCATCTGCAGGTGTATCTGCATTTGTACGAACTTTCAGTCTTCTATATTTGTCTGCCCAATCCATGATTCTTCCGAATTCACCTGCGATTGTAGCATCTACTGTCGGAATGATGCCGTCGTAGATATTACCTGTCGTACCGTCAATAGAAATCGGATCTCCTTCATGATATTCTTTGCCGGCCAGTGTAAATTTCTTATTTTCTTCATCCATAGCGATATCGCCGCAGCCGGATACACAGCAGGTACCCATACCACGTGCAACTACTGCTGCATGAGATGTCATGCCGCCGCGTACTGTTAAGATGCCCTGTGAAGCCTTCATACCGGTAATATCTTCTGGAGAAGTCTCAAGACGTACAAGTACGACTTTTTCTCCTCTGTCATGCCATTCTACTGCATCTTCAGCAGAGAATACGATCTTGCCGCATGCAGCGCCCGGAGATGCGCCGAGGCCTTTGCCTACCGGAGCAGCAGCCTTTAATGCAGCAGCATCAAACTGTGGATGCAGCAGTGTATCTAAGTTACGCGGATCAATCATTGCCACTGCTTCTTCTTCTGTTCTCATGCCTTCGTCAACCAGATCGCAGGCAATCTTTAATGCAGCCTGTGCTGTTCTCTTGCCGTTTCTTGTCTGAAGCATATAGAGCTTCTTGTTTTCAACGGTAAACTCCATATCCTGCATATCTCTGTAGTGGTCTTCCAAAGTCTTGCATACTTCTGTAAACTGTGCAAATGCTTCTGGGAATTCTTCTTCCATTTTTGCAATCGGCATAGGAGTACGCACGCCGGCTACAACGTCCTCGCCCTGTGCATTTACAAGGAACTCGCCCATAAGCTTTCTCTCGCCTGTAGCAGGATCACGGGTAAATGCAACGCCTGTACCACAGTCATCGCCCATGTTTCCGAATGCCATAGACTGTACGTTAACAGCTGTACCCCAGGAATACGGGATATCATTGTCACGACGGTATACGTTTGCACGAGGGTTGTCCCAGGAACGGAATACTGCCTTGATCGCTCCCATCAGCTGTTCCTTTGGATCATCCGGGAAATCAGCACCGATCTTAGACTTGTATTCAGCCTTAAACTGTGTTGCCAGGTCTTTTAAGTCATCTGCTGTCAGGTCTACGTCATAAGTAACGCCTTTGTCTTCTTTCATCTTATCGATGAGCTGTTCGAAGTATTTCTTGCCTACTTCCATTACAACATCCGAGTACATCTGGATAAATCTGCGGTAGCAGTCCCAGGCCCAGCGTGCATTGCCGGATTTTGCTGCAATGACTTCTACTACGGTTTCATTTAAACCGAGGTTTAAGATCGTGTCCATCATGCCAGGCATGGATGCCCGTGCACCGGAACGTACAGATACAAGCAGCGGATTTTCTTTATCGCCGAATTTCTTGCCTGTGATCTCTTCCATCTTTACAATGTACTCATTGATCTGGCCCTGAATCTCATCATTGATTTCGCGGCCGTCTTCATAATACTGTGTACATGCTTCCGTCGTAATTGTAAATCCCTGCGGAACCGGAAGGCCGATGTTTGTCATCTCAGCTAAGTTTGCTCCTTTGCCGCCGAGCAGCTCGCGCATGTCTGCGTTGCCTTCGCTGAACAAATATACCCATTTGTTTGCCATTTGCTAATTCCTCCTAAATATTGCTTTGGTTATTTTTTTGTGAATTTTCTCCAAACATGCTTGTCCGATATCGATTCACATTGTTAACATTGTTTGCGCCTGCTTCACTGCGCACATATCCATTTTAACATATTTTTCCTTATTGGCAACCACTTTTTACTGAGTTTATGAAAAAATCACACTATACAGCTTGTATTAAAAATCAAACTTATCAGAAAAATATGCGTCCAGCTGGTCAATTGCCACACGCTCCTGCTCCATCGAATCGCGGAAACGCACAGTGACAGCCTGATCCTGCTCGGAATCAAAATCATACGTAACGCAGAACGGAGTCCCGATTTCGTCCTGGCGGCGGTAGCGCTTGCCGATATTGCCGCGGTCGTCAAATTCACAGTTGTATTTTTTGGACAGCTGCGCAAATACCTTTTCTGCTCCTTCATTCAGCTTCTTAGATAAAGGCAGCACGCCGATTTTGACCGGTGCAAGCGCCGGATGAAAATGCAGTACGGTACGCATATCCGGCTTTTCCTGCGTTCCGATATTTTCTTCGTCATAGGCTGCACATAAAAATGCCAGCACAACGCGGTCTGCACCCAGTGAAGGCTCGATTACGTATGGCACATATTTTTCATTTTTTGTATCGTCAAAGTATGACAGATCCTGCCCGGATGTGTTCTGGTGCTGCGTCAGGTCATAATCCGTCCTGTCTGCGATTCCCCACAATTCGCCCCATCCGAACGGGAAGAGGAATTCAAAGTCCGTAGTCGCCTTACTGTAAAATGCCAGCTCTGCCGGATCGTGGTCGCGCAGGCGCAGCTCTTCTTCTTTCATGCCGAGGCTTAACAGCCAGTCGCGGCAGAAACTCCTCCAGTAGTCAAACCATTCCAGATCGGTTCCCGGCTCGCAGAAAAACTCCAGCTCCATCTGCTCAAATTCTCTTGTACGGAATGTAAAATTGCCCGGCGTAATCTCATTTCGAAATGACTTTCCGATCTGTGCTATACCGAAAGGAATCTTTTTGCGGGAAGTACGCTGTACATTTTTAAAATTGACAAAAATGCCCTGTGCCGTTTCCGGCCTTAAATAAACGGTATTTTTCGCATCTTCTGTTACGCCCTGAAACGTCTTAAACATCAGGTTAAACTGGCGGATATCTGTAAAATTGTGCTTTCCGCAGCTCGGACATGTGATCTGGTTTTTTTCGATAAATTCTACCATTGCCTCGTTAGACCAGCCGTCTACGCTTTCCTCCAGCGTAATGCCGTGCTCTGCAGCATAATCCTCGATCAACTTATCTGCCCGGAAACGCTCATGGCATTCCTTGCAGTCCATCAACGGATCAGAAAAGCCGCCCAGATGCCCGGATGCCACCCAAGTCTGCGGATTCATTAAAATCGCGCAGTCTACGCCTACATTGTATGGATTTTCTTTGACAAATTTCTGCCACCACGCCTGTTTGACGTTATTTTTAAGCTCTACACCCAGATTTCCATAATCCCAGGTATTTGCCAGACCGCCGTAAATCTCAGAACCCGGATACACAAATCCTCTTGCCTTTGCCAGTGCGACGATCTTCTCCATTGATTTTTCCATTACTTTTCCTCCATTTACTGATCATACTCTATGATATATAAGCATGCCGCGCTTCTAAAACAGCGCTGCATGCTTCTATCTTAATTTATAAATAATATAAACCGGCTGTGCCTGCGGATCTTCAATATCGTAATGCACCTGTGCTTCATCTCTGCCGGCAGGCTCTGCATTACCGCTGGATAAATACAAAATCGTGCCGTCTATTTTCACATTTGTCTCTTCCCCGATAATAACCACTTTTAACTCTTCATCTGAAAGAAAATCATCCGCGCCGGCCTCGCCTGTCAGGCTGCCATCTTCTACGGACTGAAATTTCTGGTCAAATTCATAGCCTTCTGCCTGTGCCTGCTGCACAGATCCGGCAAAAAAGGTAATATCGTTAAAAAGCGCATAATCAATGTAGCTGGTATAATTTAGATACAGCTGCGCCGTAATGCCGTTTTCATCAGAAGATACCGTCTGAAAGCTTTTTAATTCCACGCTTCCATCTCCATTGGACGCTACATAGTTATCCACAGATTCTGTAATATAATTTTTTAATTCCTCTTCATCGTAATAGTCCTCATTAAAATCTTCTATGTCAGCCCCGATGACTGTTCCCTGCTTTGTAACATATACCGTGCTTTTTTCAGCCTTAAATGAGGTTCCACAGGCTGTAATCATACCTGCTGCTGCAAAAATAAACAGCGCTGCATACAGCTTCCGTTTCATAACTATTGCCTCCTTAGTATCTTTTCTTTTATCCTATTACACACGTATATAGGACTGTCGATCTTTCGTTTTGTCGTACTGCGCCTACGCGCAATTATACTAGACATTATTGTTCATTTCAATCATTTTTTGAGCAGTTCTTCGGAATGAAACGTATGGTCACGGTACTGATGTATGTATTTTGAGATCATTTCGTCCAGACACGCAAACACAGATTCGCTCAAGGTAAACGTATAGAGCTTTCCCAGCGGCGCAGATATGATATATTGGAGCGCATACAGGGCTGAAGCGTCCATCGCAATGATACGCTCGCCTTTGATGCAGTCCGGGCAGAGCACTCCGTGATGCCTGATTGAAAAAAAATGCGGCCTGTCGTCAGCAACTTCATTCCTGCCGCATTTCATGCACGAAAATACATTCGGATATTCCCCCGAGAGTACCAGCATGCGCATCTCATAAATCCTGCGCACCAGACAGTTATCAAGTGCCGGGCTGAGCAGTGCCTTGAGCGTCACATACAGCAGGTTCAGAAAATCTGTCGCGTCCATATTTTCCTGTGTATAATATGCTGCCATCTCCAAAAAATAAAATCCATAATATGCCGTATCCAGATCTGCGGCAATCTCTCTGAAATATTCTGAAATGCCGGCCTTTGACAGGCTGTACGCAGTCCTTCCCTCAAAAACCTCAAACTGGCCAAAGGAAAAAGGATTTGCCGCAGCTACAAGCGCGCTGTTCGGCCGTCTTGCACCACGCGCAAATGCTGCGATCTTTCCTCTTTCCCTTGTCAGTATCTGTACTCTTTTGTCATAATCGCCCACCGGCATTGCCGTAAGTATCATGCCTGTCAGAACAATCGTCTGCCCCATGTGCCATTCCACCTATCCATGCAGACACCGCCGATGGCTGTCCGCAGCTTCGTTCCTGTTCCCTGTACTTCAAATAATCACTGACACTGCCGCTTGCGGCAAAGTCCTTCCAGCAATCCCTTGTCATATGCACATTCCCCTCTATCCAGTATAAGTAATGCACCACCCTGATGTTGATGCAGGCTGTATAGGCAGCGCCGGATTTTCTGCCGCTGTCTATACAGGATTAGGTTCTGCACATATGAAAGATCTGATACGAGATAAAATCTGGCAGATTTCCAGATACTCCCTGTTTTAAGGGCTTACTCTTCCTTAAATCCAAAATTTTTAAGCATGGAATCGCTGTCCCGCCAGTTTTTGCGGACTTTCACCCAGAGCTTTAAGTTTACCTGCTGCTCCAGCATTCTTTCAATCTCAAACCGCGCGTTGGAGCCGATTTTTTTCAGCATCGCGCCGCCTTTTCCGATAATAATCCCTTTGTGGGATTCCCTCTCGCAGATAATCGAGGCTTCGATATCCATAATGATTTTTTTCTTATCCTTCGTACTTCTGCGCGGCTTCATACGGTCGATGGTGACTGCGATCCCATGCGGTACTTCTTCATCCAGCGCATGCAGCGCTTTTTCACGGACGACTTCCGCTACAATCTGCCGCTCTGGCTGGTCAGTCACCGTATCCTCATCATAAAACATCGGCCCATATGGCAGATATTTATAGATGGTATCTACCACATCACTTACGTTGTCGCCTTTTAAGGCAGATGCAGGTATGATCTCGTCGAAGTCGCATATTTTGCGGTATGTGTCGATAAACTGCAGCAGATCTTCTTTTCTGGCGAGCGTATCGATTTTGTTAATAACCAGAATAAGCGGAGTTCCGCTTTTTTGCAGAATCTGTGCGATATGCTGCTCTCCCGCCCCGACAAAATTAGACGGCTCTACGAGCCATAAGATGACATCAACATCCGACAGCGTATGTTCTGCGACATTTACCATATATTCACCGAGCTTATTTTTTGCCTTATGAATGCCCGGTGTATCCAAAAATACGATCTGGCCGCGCTCCATATCCGTATATACGGTCTGTATACGGCTGCGCGTCGTCTGCGGCTTATTTGAAGTAATCGCGATCTTCTGTCCGATGATTTTGTTCATCAGCGTTGATTTGCCTACATTCGGCCTTCCGATGATCGTTACAAAGCCTGATTTAAAGCCTGTATTGTTATCCATGATGTTCCTTTCTCATGTAGTGCACTGCTTTCGCATAGTTCTATGAAAACAAATCCTGCAGCTCCATAAATAAGTCTGCGTCCTGATCAAGCATTCGCTCATTGCCGATGACACAGATATTTTCTTCTGCCAGTACCGAAGCAATCAGCGGCTTTAATGCGCGGATATCTTCCTGAGAAGCTCCCAGCACCTCGTCACGCTCCTTTTGAATATCCGCCTGTGTCATATGGCTCAGATAAGCGATCATAGAACGGTATCCTTTTGCCGAAGGATTCAGCGGCGTGTCAAGATCACTGATCGTACCGATGATATATTTGGTCATATCCCTCTCATCCGCCTCAAAGCTGCCGACATAATCTGCAATGCCGTTAAACACCTCATTCGACTTGCGCAGGTTCGGATCACGGTAAGTGCAGAAATACGTATCGCCTGATCTGGCAAATCCGCTCATGCAGCCGTATGCGCCGCCTTTGACACGGATATTCAGCCATAAATAGTCATAGTTTAAGATTACCTTTAAAATACGCAGCGCGCCAGTATATTGATAGCCGTGGCTGCAGTAATTGCCTGCCCTGGAGACATACTGCACCTGTGCGGCATTTTTAAATCCTTCGTTTTTCTTTTTACACGACAACAGCCCGTCTGCCTGATCATAAGCCTGAGTGAACAATCCGGCCTTTAATGCCGCCAGATGCTGCTCAAACATTTCATATCCCTGATCATCGCTTGTCAGGCTGACCAGCATTTTTTCCGGACGAAAGACTGCATGAAACAGCTGCCGGAGTATCTGCCTGAGTCCTTCTTTCTGCCCCTCAAAATCACGCTCTGCCTGTGCCACGACCCGGTACAGCCCGATGCCTCCGGCTAAGTCGTTAAAACGTGCGGCTTTTGAAAAATAAGACATTGCACGGACTGCCGAGATCGAATGCCCGGCCTGCATCAGCTGCATTTCCAGGCGCGATTTTGCCTGTGCCAGTACTTCGTACAGCCGCTTATCGTCTTCCAGCTTTGTCCGGCACATCATGCTTAACATCAGCTGCACTGCAGTGCCTGTCTCATCGTAAAGTGCTTTTGTGCGGATCTCATATTTTTTAATCAGATGATCTGGATTTTCTGCATCCGCTGCGGCCAGAATGTTGACCGAAATCCCGCCGGTATGCAGGTTGATCTCATTTGCCAGATCTTCATACGTATAGTCTTCGGTATCCATATCACCCAGCACCGCCTTTAAAACGCCCAGATACGGAATCCATTCTTCTTTTATATCGGATACATCAAACAGCAGGCTGAGATAATTAATGCCGTTGGAATACATATTATGACGGACTATAGTGACCCCCTGTACCTGTTTTTCCTCATTGTAAAGCGGTGCGGCCTCTTTTCGCATGTCGCCTCTTGTAAGCATAGGGATCTTTTCCAGATCTTCCCTTGATGACGGCTCCTGCTGGTATTCTTTTAAATGCACCGTGTCTGCTGCCAGCTGCGCAATCTCTTCCCTGCTTAAAGAAGCTTTGTAATCAGCCAGTTTTTTGGCCAGCGCTTTTTCATTTTTTTCATTTAAGCCTTTTTCCGGCTCTATCACCACGATGGATTTATGCGTGTTGTCTAAAAAATATTTCTGGATCAGATTTTCAAAATAGCCCTGATCCGCCTGCTCTTTCAAATAGCGGAACGTATCAAGCGCCTCCAGATGCATAAACGGCTGCGCCTCGTCATACAGCCAGCTGTCCAGGCACTGCAGCCCATAAATCAATCCTTTTGGATAAGTACCAAAATCTGCTTCGCGGAACTTAAATTCATTGCTGTTTATGCTTGCCCGTATCGCTTTTTTATTCAAGCCGTTTTTCACAAGGCCGCGCAGCGTATCTTCGATCACCTGTACAAATTTCTGCTGATC
Source organism: uncultured Eubacterium sp. (assembly GCA_910586445.1). Lineage (GTDB taxonomy): Bacteria > Bacillota > Clostridia > Lachnospirales > Lachnospiraceae > Eubacterium_J. Next base: position 17,557 of record CAJUHV010000055.1, on the reverse strand, counting down.
TGCGGCATTGGCATATTTTGCCGTTACCGTAAATCCCGGCTGGTAAATGGAGTTGTCGTAGCCGCCGATAATGTCCTTGCCGATTCCAGCATCCAAAAGAGCCTGCTTTAAAGGCGCACCTGGTGCATTGAGCAGCACATAATCCAGCGTTTCAAATGCCAGCACCAGCTCCTTTTCCAAAACCGTGCCTGCTACCACGCCGTATGACAGATACGTATTATCCTTCTCACTCTCTGAGCTTGCAATCGGATATTTCTTTGTCACCTTCCTCGGCTCAGCAAACGGTTCCTGCGGCTTTATGCTGGAATCAAGGTCAATTTCGTCAAAATGTGACAGATAGGCCTGATCCATCCATTCCAGCTTTTCTGCCGCGTCCATATCTCCATACAGGTAAATATATGCATTTGACGGATGATAATATCTGCGGTGGAAATTTAAGAAATCTTCATAAGTCAGATCCGGGATACATTCCGGGTCTCCACCGGATTCATTGGCATAGTTTGTATCCGGGAACATAGAATTCAACATCACGCGGTCTAAGACATCCTCCGGTGAAGAAAATGCGCCTTTCATTTCATTGTATACGACACCATTTAACGTCACCGGCCCATCCTCAGACTCCAGTTCATAATGCCAGCCCTCCTGCTGAAAAATTTCCTCATGTTTGTAAATATTTGGGTGCAGCACAGCATCCAAATACACATGCATCAGGTTTTGAAAATCTTTGTCATTACAGCTTGCTACCGGATAAACGGTCTTATCTGGATACGTCATTGCATTCAAAAATGTATTTAAAGAACCTTTTACGAGCTCTACAAACGGATCTTTTACTGGAAATTCATCCGACCCGCACAATACAGAATGCTCGATAATATGCGGCACGCCTGTGCTGTCTGCAGCCGGCGTACGGAACCCGATATAAAATACCTTATTCTCATCATCGTTGGATATTACTGTAATTTTTGCCCCGCTTTTTTTATGGCGCAGAAGACATCCTTTGGAATGAATGTCACCCAGCTCCTGTTCCTTGATCAGCTCATATGCCGATAGATCTCCTAGTTTCAAATATTTGTCCTCCTGCTTTCTCATTCATATTTAAATTAAATCCATTGCTCCTGTTTCATCTTTTACTATCATTCTTTTTTTATGCGAATCACCGCATTTTTCACGCCACGGCATTACATGCTTATCGGGCTTTGCTATCATTCTTTTTTTGCATATTACCGCATTTTTCACGCCATGGCATTACATGCTTATCAGGCTGTTTTCGCATATTCCGTATTTACTGCTTACCATACTGCATTTGAACAGACGCTGCACATTCATAGTATTGCACATTTCTGGCATATTATCCCAGACCACAGAACGATTTTTTAAGCACGCACATCCTCCTTAATATGGATATCCACCTGCTGAAACGGAATCTCAATTTTATTTTCATCAAAGACCAGCTTCACGGCCTCAATCGTATCCCACCGTGTCTGCCAGTAATCATCCGTCTTTACCCAGAAGCGGCACCCCAGCACAACGCTGCTGTCCGCCAGATCAGATACAAATATATTAACCGGCTGGTCACGCAGCACCCGCCCTTCCTTATCCACAATGCCTGTCAAAAGCTCCTTTGCTTTCTTTAAATCCGCATGATAAGAAATGCCGACCAGAATATCTACGCGCCTTGTCTGCTGCCCTGTCACATTGACAATCGCCCCGTCGGTCAGCCTGCCGTTTGGAATCAGGACAGTCTGGTTATCCGCGGTCAGCAGCTTTGTATAAAAGATCGATATTTCTTTTACAATCCCCTCATGCCCGGTACCGCCGGACACAATATAGTCTCCGACATGAAACGGGCTTAACATCATAATCAGCACGCCGCCCGCAAAATTGGCCAGGCTCCCCTGCAGCGCAAGGCCCATCGTCAGGCCCGCCGAGCCCAGCAGAGCCACTACAGAAGCAGTCGTAATACCAAACAGCGTCAGGATCATCAGCCAGAGCACAAAATGCAGACTGTATCTGCAGATCGAATCCAAAAACTGACGGACACCGATATCCACACCGCTGCGCTCCATAGATCTGCGCAGCAGCTTTCTGATAAATGAAATCACACGCTTTCCGACGATATAAAGCAGTACGGCAAGCAGAACCTGCACTGCAAAATTTAATATGCCTGGAACCATGTCCTCCAGATACTCGCGTATTACATTTTTATCCACGTTCTGTAGATTTTCTAATCCATCCGTAATAATCGACGGTTCCTGCGCAGCCCGCACAATGCCGCCTTCCGGCCTGCCTGCCCGGGTGCCGCTAAGCAGTGAAACAACATCTGTAAACTGCCTCATCTAACCAACCCCTTTATTGCCTGCAAAGCCTGCACATCATCTGTCCAGTTCGTGTATAAACAATCCGCTTCTCAGCTTTGGTTCAAACCATGTAGATTTTGGAGGCATTAAAAGCCCTGCGTCCGCCACTGCAAACAGCTCAGATATATCTGTCGGGTACATGGCAAATGCAGCTGCGCAGTCTTTTTCCACCCTGCGCTCCAGCTCATCAAGCCCCCGGATGCCGCCTACAAAATCAATGCGCGCATCTGTCTTTGGATCGTGAATGCCAAGCACAGGATCTAACAGCAGATCCTGAAGCAGCGAAACATCCAGACTCTTTACCGGGTCTTTTGGAATATCTTTTTCCTTTATACCACACCGGTACCAGCTGCCGCCTAGATACATGGAAAAGCTGCCCTTATGCTGCGGCCTGCGCTCTTTTCCAGTGATTTTTTGTATATCGAAAATCGCACCCGCCTGTTTTAAAAACGCCTCCTCACTCAAGCCTCCCAGATCTTTGACCACCCGGTTATAATCCATAATCATCAGCTCGTCATCAGGAAACAGCACGCATAAAAAGTAATTAAACTCTTCTTCTCCTGTATATCCCGGATGTTCTTTTCTGCGCTTTAACCCCACCTTTACGGCAGAAGCCGCGCGGTGGTGCCCGTCTGCTATATAAACTGCCTGCATTGCAGCAAATGCACTGCGCACCGCCTGAATCTGCGTTTCGTCGTCCATGACAAAGACGCGGTGGCGGATACCGTCCTCTGATACAAAATCATACAAAGGCTCTTTTTCCACTGCCGATGCCACTGCCTGTTTAATCACTTCATCCGACCGGTATGCCAAAAAAATAGGCCCGGTCTGTGCATTGCATATATCTACATGCCGAATGCGGTCTGCTTCTTTCTCTGCACGTGTATTCTCATGCTTTTTGATCACCTGATTTTGATAGTCGTCAATCGAAGCACACGCTGCGATGCCGGTCTGTGTCCGTCCATTCATTGTCAGTTCATAAATATAGTAGTTCTTTTTTTCATCCCTGATAAAGGAACCGTCCGACACTTTTTCCCATAACAGGTCATGTGCCTTCTGGTAAACCTTCTGGTCATACATATCCATGTCATCTGGAAACTGCGTCTCTGCGCGGTCAATATTTAAAAAAGAATCCGGACTGCCCATAACAGCCTTCTTTGCTTCTTCACGGCTGTACACATCATAAGGCAGCGCCGCGATTTTATCTGCTTTTTCCCTGCACGGACGGATGCAGGAAAATGGTCTGATCTGTGCCATAGTCTTCTCCCTTTCATTTGGGCAGCAGCGCAGGAGCAGATTCTGCTGCCAGACGACTGATTGCTGCCAGTTTTTATAAATGATCCAAAAAAATTCCAAGTGTTCCTATTATAACGTTACTGATGCAAAACGTCAACGGTGTGTTATAATTTGATAAAGGAACGGCTCTATATCCAGATTCAGATCTGCATCCAGATTTCGATCTACATCCCGATCTCATCAAATATTCTGATAGATCTGTATCCAGATCTATCCATATAATAAATAGATTATGCCAGCCGCAAAATATAAAATTTTCTTAATAACCATATTCTTTTGTTCTATTATTCTTTTGTTCTATTATTCTTTTGTTCTATGTTAAAATGGGAATTTCAGACAATATAAATGAATCAAAACGTTTTTGCCAATTACTAGATATTATAATCAGAAACTATAAGCAGGTACGACTTTTCGATATTAAAATCATATATTTTAAACCGTATGTTATAAATCATACAATATAACATATTATAATCAAAGAAATTTTTCAACAGGCCGATCAATATTGAGACAAAAAAATCCACAGCAGCAAAAGCTGCACCAACACTCCCCGGATCTCCAGAAACTGCGCTGCACTCATGCACCTGAGACGTTTCAGATCCAGACTCAAAAAGTCCTTGTCGCCTGTTAATATAATGTCTACTCCATAGTGCATGGCTGCATTTAAAATCGGCTGGTCTTTTGGGTCCCGTATCAGCCTTTGTGTATGGGAATCAACGGGAATTAATTCGTAAGGCAGCTCCTTTAGCAACAGCTCCGCATCAGGCAGAGCCTGCGGAGCCTTCTCATTAAGGACTTCACGAAGCTCTGCCAGATTCTGGCTGCATAAAACCATTTCATGATTCTCTGCGATATATACAAATGCCTCCGCAGGCTTTGATCGTGGATATAATATGGCAGAGATCAAAATATTGGTATCCACAAGTATCTTCATTCATTTTCCTTTCCGTAACGCACCTCGTCCACTAATGCCTGTACATCGTCTTCATTATACACACCCATCTGCTCGGCAACGCCCTCAAATGCTTTCTGTGCTTTGTAAATCACTTGTGCAGAAGCGTTGTTGATCACTACTTCACCGTTCGGCTTCTGGAAGAACAGGATTTTGTCACCGGCCTTCAGCCCGAGCAGGCGGCGGATCTCGACAGGCACGGTAATCTGCCCATTGGCAGAGATTTTTGCTAGATTCATACAAACCATCCTTTCTCAACAGCTATACCATCCGGGACAGCCGGACATAAATAATTCTTGAAATATAAATAATTCTTTAGATCTATGCTTTTATTATACACATAAAACGCAAACAGTAAATAGATTTTAAAATATTTTTATAAATATATTTAAAAAAACAGTTTACTTGACAATTAATATATGGTAATAATAAACTCTAAATCAACAAATAAACTGCTGCAAAAGGAGCCGCATCTATGAACATCACCGGAATCATAGCCGAATACAACCCATTTCACAATGGACATGCCTATCAGCTGACGCGTGCCAGGGAAGAAACAGGCGCGGATTACATCATCGTCGTCATGAGCGGGAACTATGTCCAGCGCGGCACGCCTGCCCTGCTGGACAAATATGTGCGCGCTGAAATGGCCCTTATGCATGGCGCGGATCTGGTTTTAGAGCTGCCCGTGTTATGGTCATGCGCCAGTGCACAGTACTTTGCCGGTGCCGGAGTCTCCCTGCTGCACCAGCTGGGCTGCGTCAGCAGCCTGTGCTACGGCTGCGAAACACCGGACTGCGGCCTGTTTGGCAGCCTCTGTGCCCTATTATGCTCCCAGCCCGAAGAATACCGCCGGATACTTACAGATTCCTTAAAAGCCGGAGATTCTTACGCCCTTGCGAGGGAAAAAGCTGCCGCCTGCCTGTTTCCACCCGCACAGCTTGCCAAAATACAGGATATTTTAAGAAATCCAAACAATATACTTGCATTAGAATACCAGCAGGCGGCCGCCAGAGAAGCTTCGCCTATAAAGCTATACCCAATCAAGCGCATAGGTGCCGGATATCATTCAAACAGCATAACAATTACAGATAAATGCAATAACGCCATTGACCCAGACAGCCGCACAGACGCTCCCGCAGCGTCCGCCACAGCGATCCGCAGCCTGCTGCAGCATTATGATACCACCGTCCCTGATTCTATGTCTGAAAAATGCTTTGACTGCCCTGACCGTCCTGACTGCTTTAATCGTTCTGATCACACAGACTGCTTCACCGGCCGGCTTGCCCAGACAATGCCGCCTGCTGCCCTGCGCCTGCTCCTTGAATATCAAAAGACTTATCCGCTTATATACGAAAATGACTGCTCCCAGATGCTGCACTACAGCCTGATCAAAGGCCGTGCGGCAGGCTTTACGGATTTTGCAGACTGCAGCGGGGACCTTTCCAATAAAATCTGCCGCCGGCTTAACGAATACACCAGCTTTAAAGGCTTCTGCGATCTGTTAAAATCCAAAGACCTTGCCTATACAAGAATCAGCCGCTGCCTGCTGCATATCCTATTAGATCTCAAAAAAAGCAGCTATGATTTCTGGCGCAGCCGCGGTTATATGCCATACGCCAGAGTGCTCGGCTTTTGCAGGTCATCCGGCAGCCTTTTGACACATATAAAAAAACATTCCTCCCTCCCGCTTTTTATGCGTGCTTCGGATGCGAAAAAAATACTGACGGACAAAAAAGATATGGATTTTTTTGAACAGGCTGTATCTGCCGACCAGATCTACCGCGCACTGGCGATCGGAAAAAACGGACATGCCATGTCGGACGAATACCACCGTAAAATGCTTGTACTGCCTTAAAATAAACGGATTAAAATAAACCAGCTTATATGATCTGGTTTAAATAAAACTGACTTAAATAATGATAGCGTGAACCTGCCGCTTATGATATGATAAAAATAAATCAACAAAGGAGAATCACCATGAAATACGACTTTACATCCATTATGGACCGGCATGGAAAAGATGCCATAGCATTAGACGGGCTGGGGCTGTCTGAAATGACGCCGGCTCCGCCAAAAGACGGCCATGACTTTATTCCGATGTGGGTTGCGGATATGAACTTTCCTACCGTGCCTACAATCCCTGAGGCAATTATAGAACGCGCAAAGCACCCGGCTTACGGGTATTTTGAACCGCGTGAGGAATATTTTGACTCCATTATCAAATGGCACAGCACACGCAACGGCGTAACAGGACTTACAAAAGATGAGATCGGCTACGAAAACGGCGTTCTAGGAGGCGTCATTTCTGCCCTGACCAGCTATGCGTCGCCCGGCGATGCCGTACTGCTGCACAGCCCTGCCTATATCGGATTTACGCAAAGCATTACCCAAAACGGCTACAAAATGGTATTAAGCGAACTGCAAAAAGACGGACAGGGCGTTTACCGGATGGATTATAAAGATATGGAACAAAAAATCAGGCAGCACCATATCCATACAGCCATAATGTGTTCTCCGCACAATCCGACCGGACGCGTCTGGGAACGTCATGAGCTGGAACAGGCAATGGAAATCTTTGAAAAATATGAAGTGACTGTCATATCCGATGAAATCTGGTCTGACCTCCTGCTAAACGGCGCAAGGCACATCCCGACCCAGTCAGTCAGTACATATGCCAAAGAACATACGGCCGCATTTTATGCGCCGAGCAAAACATTTAATCTGGCAGGCTTAATCGGCAGCTATCATATCATTTATAATCAGGCATTAAGAGACCGGATACGTTCAAAAGGCTCCAAGCCTCATTATAACAGCATGAACGTGCTGTCCATGCACGCTTTGATCGGTGCCTACTGCCCGCAGGGACATGAATGGGTAGACGAACTGTGCTTAACGCTCAGCGAAAACATCAACTTTGCATGTGATTTTATCAGCCAGCATATAAGCGGCGTTACGGTTTCAAAGCCTCAGGGTACCTACATGCTGTTTTTAGACTGCACACAGTGGTGCCGGGAACACGAAAAAACAATGGACGAACTGCTGCATGCAGGATGGGATGTCGGTGTCGGCTGGCAGGACGGCAGAGCCTTCTACGGCCCATGCCATATCCGCATGAATCTGGCGCTGCCGCTTGCCAGGGTAAAAGAAGCGTTAAACCGCCTGGTTTTGTATGTATTTTAATACTGCTCCAGCCTTCGGTACACGGTCGCCCACATCGTAATAATACATGCCAGGCCCCCGATCAGATTTGAAACCGGTTCTGCCAGAAAGACGCCATCGACGCCAAGGCCGGCCATCGGCAGCAGGATCGTTAACGGTACTACAATAATCACTTTTCGAAACAGTGAAAAGAAAATAGAGCGCTTTGCATAGCCGAGTGCCTGAAAGGTACATTGTCCCGTAAACTGAAACGCCATAAAACAGAATCCAAAAAAATAGATTTTCAGCGCTGCAATGCCCGGCGCAATCACCGCCGGGTCATCGATAAAGATCGAAAACAGAAAATGCGGCATTGCCATAACCAGCCCCCATGCAGCTAACGTATATGACGTTCCAATGATCGCAGTAAAACGAATGCCTTCTTTTACGCGGGACAATTTACCTGCACCATAATTATAGCCGAGAATCGGCTGGCAGCCGCTGGTAATTCCCATAACCGGCAGCGAGAGCAGCTCCCTGACCGAATTTAACACTGTCATAATGCTGACATACAAATCCCCGCCGTAATTCTGCAGCGATACATTGCATACGATCTGAACCAGTGCATTCGTAGCCTGGACGATAAAGCCGGATGTGCCGAGCGATATGATCTCACAGGCCAGCTGATAGTCCGGCCTCAGATTTTCTTTTTTAATCCGCAGCATGGATTTCCTGCCTGTCAGAAAACGGATCACCCATATGCCGGAAACAACCTGGCTTGCCACCGTAGCAAGCGCCGCACCGCGCACGCCCATATGCAGTACAAATATAAATATCGGATCTAAGATCAGATTCAGCACGGCACCGATGACCGTCGTGAGCATTCCTGTGCCCGGAAATCCCTGTGCATTGATAAATCCATTCATACCCGTAGTTATCATAGAAAAAACAGTCCCGGCTAAATAAATCTGCAGATACTGGTCTGCATATACATATGACTCATCGCTCGCCCCGAACAGATACAGGATCGGCCTGCGCAGCCAGAAACATGCCAGAGAAATCACTACAGACGCAGCAAGCAGCAGGAAACATACATTTCCCATAATCTTTTCTGCCCTCTCCTGCTCATTGCGTCCCCTTGCAATGGAAAACAAAGGCGTACCCCCTGTGCCGAACAGGTTTGTAAAGGCGGCAATCAATGTAACAATCGGAAACGTCAGGCCGATTCCGGTCAGCGCCATATTGTCCGTACCCGGCAGATGCCCTATATATATGCGGTCAACGATATTGTACAAAAGCTGCACAAGCTGCGCCAGCGTCAGCGGAACTGCCTGCCTGATGATATTTGTGGATACCTTTCCTTTTGAAAAATCTGTTGTCATATAACATCCTCTCCTTTCGTTCCACGCCTATCAAATCATAGCACTATTTTACATAATGTCAATACACACTGCTCTCCCATGTATGACCAGCCCGGTTCCCATAAAGATTACGCTGGCATTCACCCTTCCTAAGTGGTATAATCAGCACATAAGGAACTGTTATCCTGTTTTTGAGCCGGCACATCTGGCAAGGAGGAAAATATGAAAAAATGGTATGATGAGGAATACGAATTTGAAATCGAAGTTGCCGCATTTCTGCGCGGCAGCCATACAGAACGATACTGCCGAAATGGAGAAGAAATCGGTGACAAATATACATGTACGTATGGCTGTCCGGTAAATACAGACGGCCAGGGCATATGCTCCAAAGTCATGATGATTATGTTTCCTATTATGGAGGCAGTAAGAAGCGGGGGCGATTTGGAAAACCTCGGCGGCAGCGGAAAATACACAAAAGAAATTGTCTGCCCGGACGGCTGCATTATGTTCCGCCTGACAGCAAAAAAACTGGGAAATGAAAATTTTCACAAAGGACATTTTTATGATTAAAAAGACAGCTTCGGCCTGCCGGGCACAATATTCCCGGCAGGCCGAAAAGCCGCAGCCTTATACGCTTTCTAAAACAGCAGCTGCCTCAATCTCGCATAACACACCTTTCGGCAGTGCCTTTACCGCTACGCAGCTTCTGGCCGGCCTGGATACAAAGTATTTCGCATACACTTCATTAAACGCTGCAAAATCATCCATATCAGCCAGAAAACAGGTCGTTTTAAATACCTGCTCATAACCAGCTCCTGCGGCCTGCAGGATAGCCCCGATATTTTTACAGCTCTGCTCTGTCTGTGCTGTAATCCCTTCTGGAATCTCTCCGTTTTCCGGATTGACCGGAATCTGGCCGGATGTATAAACCACGCCGTTTACGGTCATTCCCTGTGAATACGGCCCGATTGCTCCGGGCGCTTTTTCTGTTTCTACTGCTTTCATCTTAATCTCTCTCCTTTTTTGATATATTTATAACTATATAGTAGTTCCTGCGGCTAATTAATATTTTGCCAGACGGCTGCCGTCACTCTGCGGTAAATGGTAGTACGTAAAGCTGCCGTCAATCAGCAGCATCCCTTCATCATTCGTAAGCTCTGTACGGATGACTGATATTTTCGTACCTTTTCGTATGACATCAGCCGCACAGTACAGATTTTTACTGCCCATAACCGGACGCAGATAGTTTATGGAGGCATCCACTGTCGTTACGGCACCTCCATACGAGGCCGCGGCAATCCCTGCCAGCGTATCTGCCAGTGAAAACGCACATCCGCCGTGTACTCCCCCGTAAATATTTTCGTGGTGCTGCTCTAAAGCGATCCGCGCACGCGCATGTCCCGGCAGCACTTCCAATAGCTCAATGCCGATATACGCTGCAAACGGATTCCGCTTTATAATTTCTTCCGGCTTTATATCTAATAATGCTGCTTTTTGTTCCTGCATGGTATGCCTACTCCCTTTCTGCAATATTATTCACACTGCCCGCTGCTATGCCGTCATACGTCTTTCCTTTTGCCTTTGTCAGGTACGCAAGCCCCATAGTGCCAAGCCCGGCACTGCTTGCACAGGCTACGGATACTTTCTGCACGATTACTTTTTCAAACGGCACATACTTTAATACCTCTTCTACAAACTCCCGCTGCTCCCTCACACTGCAGCCTGCATGCACGATAAACACCACACGCTCATCGATCCGGCTCTTTCTCCACAGCCTGCTGCGAATATACCGTTTCTTTGCATGTTCGAACTCCCCGCAGCAAAAGCCGCATATTTTCAGCCTGCTTTTTCTCGTGTGCAGCACCGGATACATGCCAATGTGCTTAATCAATGCCGCAGATATCCGGCCTGTATAGCCTGCCTCGTAAAAACGCTGGACATCGGGCAGCAGAAAGCTGCTTTCCACAAAATGCTTTGCCCGCTCAAGCTCCCTGCATACTTCATCGACGCTCTTACAGCCTCTGTGCACCATATCCGCGGCAATCAGCACAAGCAGCCCCTCGCCGCAGGAAATATGCCCGGTATCGATGACATGTACGTGGTCAAACCCTTCTGCCGCAGCAACCGCATGCTTATAGCCCTGGCCTGTCCTTGAGGCAATCGATATATGAATCATTTCCTCGGCCTGCGTCAGCGCCTCCGCATAAAACGTCTCATATTCTTCCACAGACGCGCTCCTGACACGTACCATGCCGTTACTGCCGGATAAATGGCGTACCAGATTATTCGTATCGATTTCTTTTGTATCTCGGAAACTGCCTTTTTCCGTTTCGATATACTGGTACATGACTTTTATATCATAACGCTCGACATACTCCTTTGTCAGATCACAGAGGCAGTCGGCTGAAATCTGTATCTTTTTACGCCTGCGGTTCCTAATAAACTGTGCGCCGGCAGCTGCTATGCGGTGTTCTTCCGCATTCATCTGATACTCAACTACCTCATCCGGCAGGAATTTTAAAATCTCCGCCTCCAGCCGGCTGCCTTCTACCGGCTTTGCCAGATAGCCATCAAAACCAATGTCAATATATCTTTGCTCGTCTCCTGACGTGGCATCAGCGGTCAGCACGATCATCGGCGTCTGGCGGCACAGCCCGTTTTCCTGTTTCCGTACTTCCTTCAGCGTCTGTATGCCGTCCATATCGGGCATCATGCTGTCCATCAGTATCACATGGTAGGTCTTTTTCTTCGTCCAGTCCAGACACTGCTCACCGTTTAAAGCCTGATCAATCTGTACCTTTGTCGCCCGCAGCAGCTTCCTTGCCACCATCAGGTTTGCTTCATTATCATCCACGACCAGTATCCTTGCCATAGGTGCTTCAAAGCTCTGCTTATAATATCCCCGTCCCCAGTCATGCCGCTTTTCCAGATAATCCATTCTGCCGATCGGTTTTGGGTTTACAATCTGCTGGTCTAAGATGACCGTAAAAACAGCTCCTCTTTTATATATGCTGTCTACCGTAATCCTTCCGCCCATCATATTGACCAGCTCATTTGTTATGGCAAGTCCCAGCCCGCTGCCTTCTATTTTTCGATTGTGCTCTAAGTCTATGCGCTTAAAATAATCATACAGTGTCTTTAGATCTTCTTTTTTTATGCCGATCCCGGTATCCGACACAGAAATCGTCAGCCGCTGCGTGCTGTCATTAACAGCCTCTCCCTGCACGCTGAGCGTTACGGAGCCTTCCTGCGTATACTTTACCGCATTTGTCAATATATTGACCAGCACCTGCTTTATGCGCACGTCATCCCCCATCAGCCTTGCGGGCAGCCCGCTGTCGATATTAATATAAAAATCCAGATTTTTCTGCTTCATGCGCGGCTGCATCAGGTCTACGACTTCACTAAACAGATCTTTTGTACTGTACTCTACAGGCACAACTGCCATTCGCCCGCTCTCCAGCTGCGAAAAATCCAAAATATCATTGATCAGTGTCAGCAGCATCCTGCTGGCATTTTTTACATTGACCGCATCCTCTGCCACCTCGTCCGAAATATCCTCGCGCAGTATCATCTCGTTTAATCCTATAATCGTATTGATCGGCGTACGGATCTCATGGCTCATATTTGTAAAAAACGCTTCCTTTGACTTACTGATCTGCTCGATTTCCTCCTTCTGCCTGAGTGTCAGCTGCCGCTCCTGTTCGTACAGCCTGACCTGATAACGCAGTATAAAGCCCACCGCAATGCCTACTGCCATTACGGCAAACAGCGAATCATAATACACCTGCGCCTTTGAGCCAAGCTCTATGATCAGATCGCCATGATGATAGGCAGATACATAAGTCACAATATCTACCACTATGGCAACCGCTAAAAAAACAAACAGCTTTTTCCCTTCAAACATCAAAAAAAGATATAAGAGCCCCAGCACAAACCAGACAGCAGCACCGCCGTGTATCCCCCCGCTGACAAAAAACATCAGCGGAAAGATCACACAGATAATCAGCACGCCAAACAGCGCCGCTGCAAAATCAATCTTATGATACTTAAATGTAGCAACTGACGCTGCAAGGATGACACATACCAGCACACAGAGCGGAATCGCATTGGCAAACGCATTTTCTAATACAAGTCCCGCAAATATCGCAATAACGGATACCAGCAGCCCTACTACCAGTATCAGCCGGAAAAACTGTTCTTTTAACGCAATCTCCTCTCCACGGAACAATTTATCTAACTTTTCACGCATGCCCTCTATCCCCAATCTTTTAATCTCAATATAACTTCACTCGCAGATATATAATCAGACATGCTTATTTTACGCATGACGATATCCATCGTTTCTTTGAGGGGCTGCCCGCGCCAGCTGTGCCGCATAAGGTCTCCTGCCAGTTTTGCCATTGCCTCTTCATCCAGTGCAAATGCTGCCTCCTCAAACTCGCTGATATACTGCTCCAGCTGCATGCTGTCTAGTTCTTTCTCTTTATGCTTATGCCCTTCCTCATACCCTTCTTTAGGCTGTCCGACCTGCATTATATTAAGCTTTGATTCTATTTCCCCCTCAGGTTCTGGATAAATCGTTCTGCTCTCACGCATGATCCGCAGCATTCTGGCATATTCATCCATCATGCTGTCATGCCGGCTGTATATATACGCTGTATCATTCCGCTTGCCTGCATATTCCAGCTCTTTTGCCATGGCTGACAGATGCTCCGCACCGATATTGAGCATGCTGCTCTTGAGCGCATGGACATAGATCGTATAATTTTTCCAATCCTGCATGTCATAGTATCTTTGGATTGCCTCCTTATTTTCCTGCCCGCCCCTGCTGGTCAATTGTAAAACTTCAATATAATTTTCTACTCCTCCACAGTAGTGAATCCCCATCTGCTCATTAAAATAATCCTTCGGCAGATCCGTATGCTGCTCTGTCCGCTTTGTGGCAGGCTCTGTCCCGTCATGTTCTGTCCCAGACTGTGCAGTGCCGTGCCCAGGACTTGATTTTTGTATGCAGCGGATCTTCTCCTGCGGCAGGTTGCGCTTGAGCACGCGTTCCAGTACAGACAGCTCGATCGGCTTTGCCATAAAATCCTGAAATCCCTCTGCCAGAAATACTTCCCGCATTCCGCCGATCGCATTTGCAGTCAGCGCGATAATCGGTATGTTCTTAAAATAATTTCCCTGTTTCTGGCGTATCCGGCGCATAGTCTCAATTCCGTCCATCTCAGGCATCATATGATCCATAAAAATAAAATCATACTTCATCGTTTCTATTTTCTCCAGTGCTTCTGCACCGCTGGCGGCTGCGGACATTTTGATTTTATACGGCTCCAGCAGCCCCTCCAGTACGCGCAGGTTCATCCGGCTGTCATCTACCGCCAGCACATTCGTATCCGGTGCTATAAACCCGCCGCGCGGGCTTTCGTTCCCTCTGTCATTCGGAATAATCCTATCTTCATTTAACAGCATGACAATCGGCAGGACGAACAGCGGTTTATACAATCGTAAAATTCTTGTATTTAAGATCCTTGCCTCGTCTTCTCTGTCAATGATCACAATGACCCTTGACACCTCGGACATCTGGTCAAAAAATTCCCTGCCTTCTTCATATTCTGCAATGCTGATAAAAATATGCGTATAGATCTCACGTTCTGCCCGCTGTTTTAATTCTGCCAGATTTTGGCAGAAATGGCTCTTTACATTCAGCTGGTCTATCATATGCCGGATAATCCTGCCATACTCATCACGGATTTCCACACGGTCAAACTGCTCCATATCGATATAGACTGCCACATGCAGCCGCTTTGGATCGCGTACTGCTGCTATCGGCGTATCATCCGTCACTTTCTGCGGTATTACGACCTGAAATTCACTGCCCCTGCCGGGCTTGCTGGATACCATAATAAATCCGCCCATCTTATCGACCATAGCCTGAGAAATGGCAAGCCCCAGCCCGATCCCGCTCTCCTGGCGGTTGCGCCTTGCATCTGCCTGGTTAAATCTTGTAAAAAGCTTCTCCTGGCATTCCTCGTTTATTCCAAGTCCCGTATCCTTGACGCAGATAATCAGATTGATCCCATAGTCCGTCCTGCGGCAGCTGATTACAATGCTCACGCCGCCTTCCGCCGTAAATTTCAATGCATTGTCTACCAGATTCATAATAACCCTTCGGATTTTCTGCTCATCTCCATACAGGCCGCTCGGAAGGCCGGCGTCACAATCCACTACCAGCTCGATTTTCTTTCCGCTCCTGCGTGCCGCAGCCATATTAATCAGGTCATTTACTGTAGACGTGATATTATAATTCTCCTGTGCCAGCGACATCTTGCCAGACTGCAGCTCCGAAAAATCCAAGACGTCACTGACTATAGACAGCAGGCTGCGTCCTGCGGTCTGTATGCTGAATACATCTGAGCGTACAGTATCGTTTAAATCCTCGCGCAGCACAATTTCACTCATCCCGCAGATCGTATTGATCGGCGTGCGGATCTCATGGCTGATATTTGCCAGAAAATCATCCTTGCTGCGTTCTGCATCTTTTAACGACTCAATCACATCCAGCTGTTTCCTGCTGTCAAGCAGCTGCTTTTTGTTCAGGCTGTATATCACATATGCGATAAGATATACCGATACGACTTCCATAATTGTCTGTGCTGCCATATTCCCGGCCCCAAGGTCTACGGTATGCGCGATCAATATATGATAACAGTTTAAAAATGTTGCACATGCAGCCGATATATAGATCATTTCCGGTATCCCGTATAATCCAATCGCCACCGTCAGTGCTGCCAGCACAGGCATTGTCGTAGTCAGGCTTGCAGCACACACTGACCACATGACCAGATTGCTCTGCATCAGTACTGCGGTAAAATATGCCCGAAACTGATAATCCCGAAACCCTGCCAGCTGCATGACCAGACCGATGATCCAGCTCATATCCATGACTACTGCAAGCCACACCGGCCATCTGCCGTGAATCGTAACAATTGTAAGCAGGACACAGTAAAAACAATAAAACAGCATTACATGACGCTCTGTTTTTATTCGAACTCCCACCTGACTCATTCTGCTGCTATCCCCCATTTCCTGTCATCATGCTTTCCCTAAATCATCTGTCTGGATATCTTCGTAAATATTTCATATATATATGCATTATACTTCGTGCCCGCGTCTCTACGCATAACCTCTGAGGCTTCTTCCATCGTATAAGCCTTCCGGTAAGTCCTCTTCTCCGTCAGCGCGCAGTATGTATTCACAATCGACACAATCTGTGCAGACAGCGGAATCTGTTCGCCGCTTATGCCGGACGGATAGCCGCTGCCGTCCCAGTGTTCATGGTGGCTGCGGGCAATCTCTATAGCCATCTGCATAAACTCGTTATAATCTTCCTTAAAATTAATATCTTCCAATAATCCTGCACCGATCACCGTATGGCGCTTCATAACCTCTATTTCATCCGGCGTCAGCGCAGACTGCTTCTGAAGTATATCCATCGGTACCGCCATATTGCCGATGTCACACAGCGGGGCTGCCAGGCCGATTGCCTCTACAAAAGTGTCTGATATAATATGCTCATATCTCTCGGACAGCTGCATTGCCTGTGCCAGGGTCTGGCAGTTTTTCCCCATGCGCTCCAGATGTGTTTTTTCATAGCAGGAATTCTCCCCGGCTACATTTGCCAGCGCATAAAGCACGCTTTTTTTCTCCTGCTCCATCTGCTGGAGCTGCTCGTCTACAGATACCTGCAGGCGGCGGTTAATCTCCGATAAATCCTTTGTTGCCTCAGACAGCTTTAGATGTACCCCGACACGTGCTTTGACTACTTCCGGTATAAACGGCTTTGTAATATAATCCTCGCATCCCATTTGAAAGCCTTTTACGATATCCCGTGCATCTATAAAAGCAGAGATAAAAATAATCGGCACATCACGCGTATTCGGATTTTCCTTTACGATTTTACAGAATTCAAATCCGTCCATCTCCGGCATGGCGACATCCAGCAAGACCAGCTGCGGGCTGCATCTGGGAAAAACTTTCAAAGCCTGTACCCCGTTTTCTGCAAGAACCGGCTGAAAGCCCATATCTACAATGATATTTCTTAAAATAAAACGGTTCGCTTCTACGTCATCTACAATCAAAATACGTGGTTTTTGTGAACTCATAGTCTCCATCCTTACCCTCCTATAATTCTGATCTGTCTTTGCACATAAGCTGTTTTCTGGCAGCACTAAATTCCCGCTGCTGCAGTAACGCATGCAGCAGCGGGAACTCGTTACATATGACTCTATCATACCAAAAATATGAAATTGTGTAAAGCCGGCTTTTTATTTATTCCAGCTTTTCCTGCGCTCTAGAGCGTGTTTGAAAAATGCTTTCCGTGAGATGTGCTTCATACTTGGTGGAGAATTTATCCCAAATTTATGAGGCATAGCGGGCTATGTTGATTA
>CAJUHV010000054.1 GCA_910586445.1 uncultured Eubacterium sp. | reverse complement strand
ATTCCCCATTATTATACCAAATTTTTGATGACTTGGCCAAAAGACTAATTGAAGTAATAATTATTTTAACTTGCTTTTTTGATAATAATGTATTAAAATGAATAGCAATTATGAGAAATATGATTTGCACCAACAGTACACTATTTGGAACATGGAGATTTTTTGTTCATAACATCTGAAAAAAGATCTGTTAAGGCAGTATGAATATCTGGCAGCACAGACAGAGATGGAAAAAATGAACCGTTACCTGTGCAGGCAGGTGCACAGAAACAGCGTAAAGATGCACGCAGAAAGTGCACAGGGATTTTCAGCTGCTGAGAGGGCGTACCGTTGTGGCGATCATAGTATTTACATTTCTGCCAAGCAGAAGCGCAGACGTGTATATGTGCCGCTGACAGATCATAATCAGTACAAGCGTCAGATTTATATCAAACTGTATCCGCAGAAAGGCAGCATACAGATCCGGGTGCCGGTGGATGTGGGCGTACGTATACACCGGGATTATAAAAATCAGGTCGGCCTGGCTCTGGGTATGTATACCATGCTGACTACGGATGAATATCAATCATGAACTAAACCGTTTCCTGCAGGAGGAAATGCCGCAGTGCATTTATATCGTAAAGCTGCCAAAGCCGCAGTCCGGCGGGGCAAATAAAACGATCAATCATTCTGCCACACTCTGGCAGAGTAGTTACATACGAAAGCGGCTGGAACAAAAATGCAGGGAGCATTCGGTGGAAGTCATACAGGTGATAGGAAAAGTAAATACAGCCCGCAATGTAAAGAAGCGCGGACAGGGTGAAGGCAGGCTGAATGAAAGGATATTGATTTGACGAGAATAGTTGGTTTGGCTTGCAAATAAGTATATGTATTTTATTTATTATAGCAATTTTATTTTAAGATATTAAATTTGGATATATAGTTTTATTGCGGGATAGACAGCTGCAGATTCCCGCGTATATAAAGAGGTGTTGTTCATAAGGGCAGCCTGTAGATGAATCACGGCAGGCAGCCGGAGTTTTACCGCAGGGACTGTAGGTGTGCCCATGAGATCTATAAAAATACGGACGGCATTAGAAGGCAGGAATATCCTGCGCATTGGATATGCCTTATTAATTATGAAAATACACTTAGGAAAGGCGTGCCTGCAGAGCATCTGCATAAAATGTGCTTACGCTCTATATGATCAGGGTATGACAAATGTATGAAGATTCCAGATCAGTATTTTGAAGATGAAGTCCGGGAAGGATTTTATGTGCCGGGTATGATCAAGCGCGCATGGGCTGCGCAGCTTGAGATTTTAGAAGATATCAAAAAGGTGTGCGAAAAGCACAATATACAATATTTTGCAGAGTGGGGAACGCTGCTGGGTGCGGTGCGCCATGGAGGATTTATCCCTTGGGATGATGACATGGACCTGTGCATGAAACGCAGCGATTACAATAGATTTCTTGCCGTAGCTAAAAAGGAGCTGCCGCAGGGGTACAGCATGCTGAATTTTCATGATGATGACGATTACTGGCAGTATCTGACCCGTGTGGTGAACAGCAGGCAGATCAGCTTTGATGAGGAACGCCTGGAAAAATTCCATGGGTTCCCATTTGTTGTCGGAATTGATATATTCCCTATGGATTTTTTGGCGCAAGATCCAGAAGAAGAGCGGCTGCGGTGCGATCTGGCTGCTCTCGCAGCTGCGGTTTCCGATGTTATAGGCGACAGCGGAGGAATTACGGAAGAGCTGGAGCAGAAAATCTGCCAGCTGGAGGAGATGTGTAATGTCCGGGTGGACAGAAGCGGCAATGTAAGGCGGCAGCTTTATACATTGTCGGAACAGCTTTTTTCTTTATATGGAGAGGAAGAATCATCAGAGCTTACGCTGATGCCGCTGTGGATGGATCAGGGAGTATTTCGAATGCCAAAGTCTTACTATGAACATTCCATTATGCTCCCGTTTGAAAATACGCAGATTCCGGTTCCGGCAGCCTACGATGCCGTACTGCGGTTAAAGTACGGAGAATATGTAAAGCCGGTGCACTGCTGGGACAGCCATGATTATCCGTTTTATAAAAGGCAGGAGCATACGCTGGAGGAAGAACGGGGGAAGCGGGAGTCCGGTACTTTAGGAGGCAGGTGCATAGGTTATTTTAAAGACGGGATGCCCTGCGCGTATACATTTTCGATGGAGCATTTGAAGAAGGAAGGGTGCGCGATGAAACAATCAATGAAAAAGAAAGCTCTGGAAATGCTGTCGCTGATTGGTCAGGCGCATGAAAGTATAGAGAAAGCAGTCAAAAATCAGGATGCAGCTTCTGTGAAGGCACTTTTGGAAGGATGCCAGTATAGTGCTATACGTCTGGGAAACTTGATCGAAGAGTCGCAGGGCGAAGGATTTGTAACGGTCAGGATGCTGGAAGAGTACTGTGAAATGGTCTATCAGATATATGAGCAGGCTGCAGGGAACGGTCTGGCAGCATTCTGTGAAAATCGGGAGCAGAACGTCCAGGCGGATGCGTCCGTACAGGAAAAAACAGCAGATCTGCGCGGACTCCGGCATATGGAAAAACGTATCCGTGACAGCATTAACAATGACATTAAGGAGCGCATAGAGGCAATATTTCTCCCATACAAGGCTTCCATGTGGGATTCTCTGGAAAGCGTCTGGAGGGCGGCAGCAGATGACCCGGACTGTGAGGCGTACGTAATACCAATCCCATACTATGATAAAAATCCAGACGGAAGTTTCCGGGAAATGCATTATGAAGGTAGCCAGTACCCGGATTATGTGCCGGTTACAAATTATGAAACGTTTGATTTTGCGGCGCATATGCCGGACATGATTTTTATACATAATCCATATGATGCATGCAATCTGGTGACGAGCGTGCACCCATATTTTTACGCGTCAAATTTGAAACAATACACAAAATCATTAGTGTATATACCATACTTTATATTAGACGAGATCCATCCAAAAGACAGCCGGGCAGCTGCGTGGATAGAGAATTTTGCTGCATTGCCGGGTGTCGTACATGCAGATAAGGTAATTGTGCAGTCAGAAGATATGAAGCAGGTGTACATAAATGCGCTGACAGCGCTGGCCGGCGGGCAGACGAGAAAGATCTGGGAGGCGAAAATATACGGGCTTGGTTCACCAAAGACGGATAAGGCAGTGAATACGAAAAAAGAAGAGCTGGATATCCCGGATAAGTGGCTGCCCATATTAAAAAAGCCGGACGGGAGTGACAAAAAGATTGTTTTATACAATACCAGTGTCGGGGCGCTGCTGTCTTATAATGAGAAAATGCTGGAAAAAATGAGGGATGTATTTTCTGTATTTAAAAAGAAGCAGGACGAAGTGGCGCTGATCTGGAGGCCGCATCCGCTGATGAAAGCGACGATGGAAACGATGAGGCCGCAGCTGTGGGAAGAGTATCAGCGTCTGGTGCAGGAGTACTGTGAAGAGGGATTTGGGATCTATGATGATACCGCAGACCTGCACAGGGCAGTGTGCCTGAGTGATGCTTATTATGGAGACGGCAGCAGTGTGATTCATCTGTTTACAGAGCAGAAAAAGCGGGTGATGTGGCAGGATGTGGACGTGCTGTCAGGACAGGAGGCGTTTATCCCAAATGACGGGATGTGGCTGGACGAGGATGAGAATGCGGCGTGGTTTGTTGGGAACCGGGATAATGTGCTCTACCGGATGGAGCTTGCGGATATGCGGACAGCTCCGGTGGCGGCGGTTCCGGCGGAACCGGGAGATTCGTTTCGCATGACGCCTGAGTGTATAAAATATAGAAACAAAATCTGCTGTCTCCCGGATAAAGGAGATTGTGTATGGGTTTATGATTTAGAAACACAGTTGTTTGACAGCATTCAGATACATAATCCAGACGGTGTACGTATTGGCATACATAATTATTGGATAGATGGTGATGTGCTGTGGTGTGTGTCGTATGGGATGAGCAAGATTCTTGCATTTGATTTGGAAAATAAGCAGATAGCAGTCTGTTTTGACATATTTTCTACAGATAAGGATAAAGCGGGATATTGTGCAGAAAAAGTGGGCAATAAAATTTACTGTGTATCACGTTCGGCAGGAAAAATCTGTGAGTTTGATGTGGTAGCTAAGACAGCAGAATATTTCAGTCTGGATATAAACGACAAGGGATTAAATACGATTATTTTTGACGGAAAAGATTTCTGGCTCAGCGGATATGCAGCCCGGCTGTATAGATGGAATAAAGAAAGCGGTCAGGTAACAGTATTGGATCATATGCCAGACGATTTTACGGTTATGGGGAAACGCTCAGCGGAAAAACAAGATTGTTTTGAATCGCCATTGTTTTATGACTGTGTAAATGCGGGTTCATATATTTTTTTTATGCCGTGGAATACGCCGGATGCTGTATGCAGCAGTATTTTAATTGTAGATAAAACAAATCTGGCTGCAGCGGCTTTAGAAGTAAAAGGATTGGAAGGAGTACAAAAGGCAGACGGTTTTTGCCGGATAGAGTATTTAAAAGGTGGCAGAAAGATTGTGATGCATTATGCTCGTTATGCACGGTTCGTTGAAGTGGATGCATGGGATATGTCTTTAGATATAAAGCAGATGCATATAGCGGATAAGAAATTTGCAGGGTTTTTAAAGGATAGCATGAATGAAAAAATTGTGTGTGAAACGAAAGCCGTTGATATAGAGCAGTTTTTTATGTGTTGTCTGGAAAAACATGATAGTCAGTCAAACAATAAAATTAATATAGGTAACCGTATTTTTGAGCTGGTAAAGAATAAATAATAAATTAGCAGATGTGTGTTTTGGATAGAAATGAGATCAATTTTAACGGCATCTGTTAAGAAGATGGGTTCATGGTATTATCAGGAGTATGAGGTATGAGAGAAATAGTTATATTTGGAACAGGATTGATGGCGGATGAGGCATATATGATCTTGTCATGCTTAAAACAGTATGAGGTAGTTGCTTTTGCAGATAATGATTCTGCTAAATGGGATACGAAGAAAAATAACCTGCCTATTTTATCTGCAGAACTGCTCTGTAAATACCCAGAATCAGCCGTAGTGATTGCTAGCTCATATTATGCAGATATCGCGAAACAGCTGCAGGAAATAGGAGCGGGACTAGAATATTATGAAAGCGTTCAACCGCTCATTGGCACGTTGTCATATAAAGAACGGCAGGAACTGAAAGCGCTTGTGGAGCGGAAGGCTTTCGGGCGGCTGCGATACTATAATTTAGATTATGAATACCGGGATCTTTCTGAATGGAATGATCAGGGTAAAATTGGAAAAAAATACTTGATCATCTGCAATGGAGGCTATCCCCGTCCAGATAATCCTAGATGTGCATTTGTGCATCGAAGGGTACTCCGGTATGTGGGAGAGGGATTAAAAATCGAAGCTTTTGGGTTTATTGAAAATGAATCATTTGAAACATATGAGTATGAGGAAATTCGTGTATTTCAAGGTGGTGTCCATGAGTTAAGGCGGCTGCTTAGGGAAAGGAGCTATGAGAAGCTTCTTATTCATTTTGTAGATAAAAATATTATATACGCGATATGGCGTGCGGGCAGGATTAAAATGCAAATGGTTGTCTGGTGCCATGGATATGAGGTCATGAGATGGAATCGTACTTATTACTGTTATTCAGATGAAGAATTAAAGCAGAATAAGAAAAACTGGGATCAAAGAGATCAGGATAAAGCTTATTTTTTGAGAAAAATATTTAGGATGCCCAACATACAGTTTGTATTTGTATCGAGCTGGCTGCGGCAGAGAGTGAAAAAAAGCGTCGGCATTCTGCCGCTTTATAATAAAGTGGTTCCTAATTTTATAGACGGAGAATTTTATAGATCTGGAACTAGGCAAAAAGAAGACAGGCTGAAGGTATTGTGTATAAAATCACATACTACAAAGACATATGCAAATGATATCACAGCAAAAGCAATCTTAGAATTATCAGAAAAATCTTTCTTTAATGAATTTACTTTCGATCTGTATGGGGATGGGGAATTATTTGAGCAAAATTTTGCAGAGTTAAAGCAGCGGCAGTTTCCAAATGTGTTTATTTATAAAGAATATATAGATCAGGGACGGATGAAAGAACTGTTTGCATCCCATGGGATCTTACTGGCTCCTACCAGATGCGATACACAGGGGGTCACAGCCTGCGAAGGCATGAGTGCAGGCATGGCAGTCATATCATGCAATACAGCAGCAGTTCCAGAATTTATGAATGAAGACTGCGGATCGCTGTATGAATTTGATAATTATATGCAGCTTGCAGATGAGATTGCTTATTTGTATTATCAGCCGGAAGAGTTTTTGAGAAAGTGTAAAAATGCATCGGCTAGAATGGAAAGGCAGTGTGGGTTTGATGCAACAGTTCGAAAAGAGATAAAAATGATATACGAATAGAAACTAAATAGATGTAAACATACATAATAATATATTTTGAAAGGGGAATAGAATGAACCGGTTAGATCTTTTGTATGATGAGATAAAGTCCCATGTTTTTCTAAGATTTTTAGATAATCCGAAAAAATTAGCATTTTACGGAGCAGGAGTTGTCTGCGAATGGCTGTTAGAAAATGCGAAAGCGTATAACTTGCCGATTTCTTGTATTGTGGATGCTGATAAAACGGGAAATATGCAGGGGATACCTATTATAAAAAAGGAAGAATTTTTCAGTAATTCAGAGTCAAAATTTGGAGATTATAAATTTTTAATCACAACAAAGGACTATGTATACGCAATAGGAAAAGAATTGTTATCGAGAGGCATTGATCAAAATGATATTTATGTCCCTGATCGTCAGTGTTTAATTAATGGCTTGGGGCTGCCTGATTTTGTATTGGCACATGCATATTTTACAGTATTAGATTTAGTAGTTTATAAAGAACATTATTATAATGTATACAATCATTTGATAGATGAAAATTCTAAAACAATCTTTTTGGCTATTTTAAAGTTCCGGGTATATGGCAGATATGAATTGGATAAAGAATTATATGCTCCTGATGTTTCTTATTTCCATACAGGCTATCTTAAACTTGGTACAAAGGAATGCTTTTGTGATGTAGGTGCATATACAGGTGATTCAATTATAGATTTTTTGATGAAAACACATCATGACTACGATAGAATTTATGCAGTAGAGGGAAATGCACAGAGTTGTGAGAAGTTAAAGAAAAAACTGGATATAGAATTTCAAAAAGGAAGAATAGAAGTATTTAATGTAGGAGCAGGCAGTAAGCGAGAAAAAATTGTTTATAATGGATATCGGGGCGGGATAGGAGAAGATAGATTAAATATATATACATTAGACGAATTGTTGAAAGGAAAGAAGGTAACGCTGATAAAAATGGATATAGAAGGCATGGAGATGCAGGCTTTAGAAGGTGCAAAAGAAATAATAATGACACAAAAACCCAAGTTGGCAATCTGTGTGTACCATTTGATCCGGGATATATGGCAGATACAGGAAAAATTAATGCAGTTTGTCCCAGAATATCAATTCTGTCTGGAGCAGCCAGTACATGTAAGCATGTCAGAGACCGTATTATATGCATTTGTTGGAGGGCAATCGGAAAGCTAGGACAATAAATCGGAAGAGGAGGATGATTATGAAAAACGTACTGCTGTTTCATATTGGATCGCCAAAAACAGGAACAACATCTTTACAAAGTTTTTTATTTAACAATGCTGGCATGTTAAAAAAATATGATTGGAGTTATCCCGATTTATCTAGGTTTGATGTAGTAACAGGAGATAAGTATTTATGGAGGAATGGACAAAATCTACGTTGGATTGAATCCGAAGAAAAAAGAAACGAGGTATGGCAGATTATTGCAGAAAACTTAAAACAGCAAAATGTTATTATTTCTGATGAGGGAAATTGGGATGGTAAGTTTTCAACAGTTTTATCAGAAGCAAAGAGAATCGATTGCGTTATCAAGGTAATAGTTTATTTAAGACGTCAGGATCAATACATAGAATCATATTATAATGAAGCTGTGAAAGCAGGGTATATGCATAACTCAATACAAGAATATATGAATCCTATGCCAAGTTATGTGGATTCTGGAGTATATGAAATAGATGATTATTGGTCTAGGCTGGAAGATATAGGGAAAATGGTAGGCTACGAAAATATAATAGTAAGGCCTTTTGAGAAGCAGCAGTTTAAAGGTGTTAGAAGAGATATTATTTCAGATTTCATGTGTACAATTTTAAAAGGAGCAGAACCGGACTGGTCAGAATTTTGTATACCAGATCATGAAAACACTTCTCTATATGGAAATTATTTTGAAATTAAAAAGTTATTAAATGTTGTTGGAAATGATGAGAGAAAGCCATGGAAAAAAGAGTATACAGAGCCTTTGATGCAGTTGAACGGCAAGTATGGAAATATATATTCTGATAGAGTAGCAGAAAGATATCTTACAACACAGGAGCGAAAAGTTATATTAGATAAGCAGAAGGAAAATAATTCTAAAATAGCAAAAAAATATCTGAACAAAGATAGTGGGCAGTTGTTTTTAGATACAAATTTGGATTTTCCTGTTTATAAGGAAGTGGCAACTCCTTTTGAAGAAGATTTGGTTCGGATAAGCTCGATGCTATTTCATAGGATGTCAACAAAGATAGAGATGCTGCCATTGCTTACTGCAATTAAAATATTAAAGAAGGGTCGACAGTTGTTCGTTTATGGGGCAGGAGAAAGAGGAAAAAATTTATTAGATTACCCATTTGTTCCTGATATTATTATAGATAATGATATTAAAAAAAGGGGCCGGGCTATAAGATCGGTGCAAATAATAGGCGTTGAGGACGTTGAAAGCTGGTCGTCTTGTCTGGTAATCGTTACACCATATCATTGTACAGAGATAGAGCAGCAGCTTCAAAGTTTTGGATTAAAGAAAAATGAAGAGTATATTTTGATGAATGATTTTGTAGATGATTATCTCTAATGTTAGTTGTTTTTAGAATACAAATAATTGCATTGATAGTCAAACTATTCGGCCAAGAGCAATATTGTTAGAGGAGTTGAAAAGCAATGAAATATGCATTAATCGGCTGCGGCAGAATATCTGCAAACCACGTAGCAGCAGCCCTAAACAATCATCTGAAAATCACTGCATTATCTGATATACATACCGACAGAGCCAAAGATCTAGCCGGCAGGTTCAGCCTAAAGGATCAGGGCACTGCCATCTATGCCGACTATATGGAAATGCTGGAAACACAGCAGCCGGAGCTGGTGGCAATTGCGACAGAAAGCGGAAAGCATGCACGGATTGCGCTGGACTGCATGGATTTTGGATGCAGTGTAATTATAGAAAAGCCGATCGCGCTCTCAATTGAAGATGCAGACGCCATGATTGTAAAGGGAAAAGAAAAAGGCGTCAAAGTCTGCGTCTGCCATCAGAACAGGTTTAACAAGTCAATCCAAAAAATCAGGAGTGCCATAGACGGGCAGGCATTCGGCAGGCTGTACTATGGGACGGCGCATATCCGCTGGAACCGCGGCAGGGAATATTATGAACAGGCGGGATGGCGCGGCACATGGGAAGAGGACGGCGGGGCGCTGATGAACCAGTGCATACACAACATTGACCTGCTGCGGTGGATGATGGGGGATGACATCGATACAGTATACGGCATCACGGACCGTTTATGCCACCCTTACATAGAAGCCGAAGATCTCGGGATTGCGCTTGTCCAGTTTAAAAACGGCAGCTATGGGATTATCGAGGGCACGACTGACATCTACCCTGAGAATCTGGAGGAGACGCTGTATTTATTTGGTGAAAAGGGCACAGTAAAGGCAGGCGGCAAATCGGTAAATGCAATTGAAGAGTGGCGGTTTGCAGGATGTACAAAGGAAGATGCTGAGCAGGTCAAAAAAGAATACAGTGAGTATCCGCCTAATGTATACGGATACGGACATTCGAAGCTGTATGAAAATGTGATTGCTGCGATAAAGGGCGAGTGTGAACTGCTGGCTGACGGTGAGGCAGGCAGGAGGGCGTTGGAGCTAGTGCTTGCCATTTACCGGTCAGCTGCAGACGGACAGCCTGTAAAGCTTCCGCTTAAAAAGGATGCCTCAGTGGATTTTACAGGTCGGTTTTAAGAAGATGGGGAAAATATGATGGATGAATGGAATGAGATGCTAGATGCGTATGCATATGAAATGGAGACAGCGTCGGCAGGCTATGAGATGATGGGCAGGATGCTGGACCGCAGGGCGGTGGTGTCCTGGCTGAAGGAAAGAGGCTTAGACCATATTTATATATATGGCGGTGGATATCTGGGAGTCCAGCTGTACCAGAATGTACATGAGGATATCCATGTTTTGTCTGTAGTAGATAAAAGCGGAGGGCTTTTGGTAAACCTGCCGGAGATACCTGTGATCGGGTTGGAGGAGTTCGAAAGCCAATATAAGGATCAGACAGTTATTGTGACGCCGGTTAAGTTTTACAGTCGGATCCGGGATTATTTGAGTAGTTTTGTAAGAGATGACAGGGTGATCTGTCTTGGGGAGCTGTTGGGAGGGATAGTATGATTTTTTACATTGCATACACAGGCTTTGAGGTTTCTGAGTCGTCCGGCATCTGGAAAAAGGTCATGGGCCAGACACGGGCTTTTGAAAAAAATCTGGACCAGACATATTATACCCTGTTAAACTGCCAGATGGCTTATTTAATGGATGGGCGCAGGACAGTTGAAAAAGCGGCAGCGGTTACAAGACAGGAATATCTGAAAATATTGATACAATGGATTGAAAAATACGGGGTAAAAAAGACTTATATCCGGTATCCATTTGCTGATAAATGGTTTATTGAATTATTAAGGTATCAGAAAGAACGGGGTATCCAGACTGTGCTTGAGATTGCTTCATATCCATATGACGGGGAGCTGTCTTATGGAAGGCTGAAAGTGGAGGATGCATATTACCGGAAAATGGTCAGTGAATATGTGGAGCTCATCACTACATATACACATCATGAGACGATCTGGGGAAAACCGTGCATTACGCTGGTAAACGGCGTAGATCTGGAGGAGGTGCCGTTAAAAAAGCAAAGGAGACAGGACGGAAGGCTGGTGTTAGCAGCAGTAAGCTGCATGCAGTTCTGGCATGCGTTTGACCGGATGCTTGAGGGAATGCACCAGTATTATCGGGCAGGCGGGACAAAAGATATCGTATTTAAACTGATCGGCGACGGGCCGGATTTAAATAATTATAAAAAACTGGCAGAGTCTTTTAATCTGGCGGATCATGTGGTGTTCTGCGGAAGGCTGAAGGGTGAAGGGCTGACCAGAGCATATGATGAGGCTGATATTGCTGTAGGATCATTGGGTATACATAGGATGGGAAACTCGGAGTCAGCACCGATTAAAGGTGCCGAATACTGTGCGAGGGGACTGCCGATGGTCTTTGGATATACGGATACCCGATTTCAAGGCGGGATACCATTTGTCCTGCAGGTGCCCGCGGATGATACCCCGATCAGCATAGACAAAATTATACAATTTTCTGAAGGGCTGGAAGCGGACCACATAGACAGCATGCAGATCAGAGATTTTGCTCAGAAAAATCTCACATGGGATGCAGTCATGCAGCCGGTTGTAAAGTATTTTAAGACAAACGAGATATACACCGAAAAGTAAGGAAACAGAGGTTGCATCATGAAAATAGTAACGGTAGCAGGGGCAAGGCCGCAGTTTATTAAGGCTGCAGTAGTTTCGCGGCTGCTCAGAAAGAACCATACGGAAATACTTGTACATACAGGACAGCATTATGATTATAATATGTCGCAGAAATTTTTTGAAGAGCTGGACATTCCTGATCCAGATTATAATTTAGGCATATCGGGCGGGACACATGCACAGATGACCGGTTCGATGATGACTGCCATAGAAGAAGTCTTGATCAAGGAAAAGCCGGACTGGTTGTTGGTGTATGGGGATACAAATTCGACACTTGCAGCTGCCCTGACAGGTGCAAAGCTGCATATTCCTGTATGTCATGCAGAAGCCGGATGCAGGACGCACAGTCTTACAAATCCTGAGGAAATCAACCGGATCTGTACAGACCATGTTTCCTCGCTGCTGCTGCCGTGTACGAAAAGCGGGATGTCTGAGATATGCAGGGAGGGGCTGGAGGAGCGGTCGGGAGGGATCGTCGGTGACCCGATGTATGACGCATTCCTCCAGCACAGCAGAAAAATGGAGCCGTCGGATATATGCTTGACGAGGCTTGGCGCAGGAGAAATGCGTCTGCCGGATGTATTTTATTATCTGACATGCCATCGCGAGGAAAATACAAGGGATGACCGCCCGCTGCTGGAAATATTTAAGGCAGCGGGACAGCTAGATGCACCAGTGGTATATCCGGTGCATCCTAGAAATAAGGAGCGGGCAGTCCGTTTATTAAAGAATAGTGATTTTAAAAATATAATCCTGACAGAGCCGGTGGGATATCTGGAAAGCATATGCATGGTAAAGCATGCGCAGAAAATAGTTACAGATTCCGGAGGATTACAAAGAGAGGCTTTTTTTGCAGGAAAGAAATGTGTAACGGTTTTGGATCTCGCAGCATGGCCGGAAACGATGGCTGGCAGGAGGAATGAGCTTGCAAATCCGGATGCGGCGGATATTTTGGAAAAGCTCTCAAGAAAACAGGAGATCGATGAGGATTATCAGCCGTTTGGAGATGGACATGCAGCAGAAAAGATTGTCCGGGCATTAGAATCAGGACAGAAGCATTTTGTGCTTTAAGCCGGGGCAGCCATGGTGAAAAAAATGAAGGAAAAATTATTAAGCAGGATCAGAGAAAGAAAAATAACAGCAGGCATCGTAGGGCTGGGCTATGTCGGCCTTCCGCTTGCCGTAGAAAAGGCGAAGGCGGGATTCCGTACGATTGGGTTTGATGTCCAGAGCCAGAAAGTAAGTCAAGTCAATCAGGGACATAATTACATCGGAGATATCGTGGACAAGGATCTGGAATTGTTAGTCCAAAACGGAATGCTGTCCGCCACGACGGATTTTTCATTTGTAAAGGATGTTGATTTCATCGCGATCTGTGTGCCCACGCCGTTGGACGCGCATCAGCAGCCGGATGTCAGCTATGTCCGAAAATCCGCAGAAGAAATAGCAAAATACCTGACGCCGGAAACGATGGTTGTGCTGGAATCTACTACCTATCCGGGTACGACGCAGGAGCTTGTGCAGCCGATTCTGGAAGAAGGCTCTGGGTTAAAGTGCGGCGTGGATTTTTACCTGGGATTTTCGCCGGAGAGGGTTGATCCCGGAAACCTGATATATAAGACGAAAAATACGCCGAAAGTAGTTGGCGCGGTTGGGGCAGATGCGGCGGAGGTCATTTCTGCGATGTACGAGGCTGTGTTAGACGGGGAAGTATGCACGGTATCAAGCCCGGCAGTCGCTGAAATGGAAAAAATACTCGAGAATACATACCGCAATGTGAATATCGGCCTGATCAATGAGATCGGACGGCTGTGCCATGAAATGGATATTTCTGTCTGGGAGGTCATTGATGCGGCTAAGACAAAGCCATATGGCTTTCAAGCGTTTTATCCGGGGCCGGGTCTGGGCGGACATTGCATACCGCTTGACCCGTATTATCTGTCATGGAAGGCAAGGGAGTATGGATTTCATACTACGCTGATTGAAAACAGCATGGTGATCAACGACGGGCAGGCGAGATACTGTGCAGAGCGCGCAGCGCATATTTTAAGCCACCATAAAAAGGCAGTTACGGATTCGAGAATACTTGTGCTTGGAATCGCATATAAGCAGGATATCGATGACTACAGGGAAAGCCCGGCGATCAGGGTCATACAGGAGTTGGAACGTGCAGGGGCAAGGGTGGATTTCTATGACCCGTGGATCAGGGAATATAAAGACCATGGACAGGTCCGCACGGGAATTCCTAAGATCACGCCGCAGGCTGTGGCAGAATATGACCTTGTTATAGTAACAACCGCCCATTCCAATGTAGATTATGACATGGTGCAGAAAAATGCACAGGCTGTTTTTGATACTAAAAATGTGATGAAGCATTTGAAGGCGAGGGAAAATATCGAGGTATTATAACGGAATGGACTTTACATTTAGTTGTTATGAAAAGCTGCTCCAGCTGTTGGTGCAGCAGGGGTATCAGTTTGCAGATTATCATAGCTGGGAGCAGATGCGGCGCCCGGTGATCCTGCGCCATGATATTGATTATGACCTGCCAAAGGCGCTTGGGATCGCTGAGACGGAGGCCGCGTTTGGAGCAGGCGGACAGGCCAGAAGTACATATTTTGTGCTGCTTTCCAGCGATTTTTACAATGTATTTTCCAGGAAGGGCAGGCTTTTGATGCGCAGGATCAGCAGCATGGGGCATGAGATCGGGCTTCATTTTGATGAAATGCAGTACCCGGATGCGGCAGGGGACATGGATAAAATAAGGAGGCTGATCCTAAAAGAGGCAGATGCATTATCAGATGCGGCAGGATGCCCGGTCACAGCCGTATCTATGCACCGGCCGAGCAGGGCGGTGCTGCAGGCAGATCTGGAAATACCGGGAATGGTCAACAGCTACAGCCGGACTTTTTTTCATGATTTTAAATACCTGTCTGATTCGCGGCGCAGGTGGCGTGAGCCGGTAGAACAGGCCGTCTGCAGCGGGGCGTATGAAAAGCTGCATATACTCACGCATGCATTCTGGTATTTTGATCGGGAAGAGACGCTGCATGATACAGTGGAAAAGTTTGTAAACGGTGCATGCAGCAGGTGTTATCAGGCTTTTTCAGAAAATTTTACAGATCTGGCATCCGTTATGGGGCCGGAGGAAGCACTGATGAGATAAAACGCTCTAATGCAGTTGCCTGCCGGACGGCGGCTGAGCAGGGAAGTGCAGCCGGACAAGAGCGTGTTTGCAAAATGCTTTCTGTCAGATGTACCCACAGGGCATGATATGGAGAATTTATCCCAAATTTATGAGGCATAGTGGGTTGTGTTGGTTAAATTTTGAATAGATTATCCGCTGAGCGGGGAGTGCAGATCGCAGGAATGATTTTTCAAACATGCTCTAGAGCGTGTTTGAAAAATGCTTTCCGTGAGATGTGCTTCACACTTGGTGGAGAATTTATCCCAAATTTATGAGGCATAGCGGGCTATGTTGATTAAATTTGGGATAGATTATCCGCTAAGTGGGGAGTGCAGATCGCGGGAATGATTTTTCAAACACGCTCTAGCGCAGAAAAGATATACAGGAAGGAGAATACAGGTCATTATGGGTGTCAGTAGGATCTATAGGAGGCCGGTAGAAAAGGCTGTCATATTTACAGCCAATAAGAATTTTATCAACATATACCAGTATCTAAATGACAGAGGAAATTCGTGCAGTGTTGTTATCCCGGAAAGCAGGCTTGGCACAAATAAAATAAAAGAAATCCAGAGCCTGTGCATCAGCAGGAATATCGAAGTTCTTGTGCATCCAAAAAAAGGGAGCAGCTTAAAGGAATTCCACAGCCGGCTGATAGAACAGGGCTATACATTTGCACTGGCATGGAGTTATTCACAGATTTTAGCAAAGGACACCCTAGAGCTGTTTCCAAAAGGAATATGGAATATGCATGGCGGAAAAATACCAGAATACCGTGGGAACAATGTGCTGCAGTGGGCGATTGTGAATGGAGAAGAAAAAGCAGGCGTCACCTGGCATATAATGGATGAACGGATAGACCATGGGCCGATTTTGAAAGAAGGGACAGTTCCGATTGAACCGGCAGATACGGCAGTCGAAGTAAGGGAAAAAATAACACAAAAGGGATTTGAGCTCTTCTGCCGGCTGTGGGAAGAAGCTGGAAGTACGGGCATACTGCCTTATGAAGTGGATATGGAGAAAGGATATTACTGGAAATCACGCAATCCATTTGACGGAATCATACATTCTGATATGGCAGAAGACCAGATCAGGAATCTGATACGTGCGCAGTGTCCTCCGTGGCCCGCTCCGTTTGCAGTGCATGAAGGAAAAGTATTTCGCATACATGGAACTGCCAGCCAGCAGGGTGATGGAGTTATAGAATACAGAAATAAAAAATGCAGCATGTTTCTTGCAGCATCTTTAGAAAAGGACATGCAGACAGCGCGGGAAGTGCTGAGAAGGGAACACGGACAATGAAAGCAGCAATCCATCAGCCGCATTACCTGCCATGGCTGGGCTATATGGACAAAATGGCAAAAGCGGATAAGTTTATTATATTGGATGAAGTGCAGCTGACAGACCGCTCTCCTATGGTTCGAAACAAGTTTTGGGGTTTTAACGGTAAAGAGGAAATGCTTTCTTTGAGCATTCAAAAAAAAGGATACCGGGAGAAGATGGCGAAAGACATTAAGCTGTTTGAGATCCGCCAGGTACAGGACCGCCATCGGAAGTATTTTGAATATAATTATAAAAGGGCCGCGTTCTATGAAGAAATTATGGGTCAGCTGCAGCCAATTTTTGAAAAACCATATGAAAATCTGATTGACATAGAAATGGATACTGTACTTATGATAAAAAGATGCCTGGGAATACAGACACAGATTGTTTACCAGAGTGAGCTTTCCTATGACAGGCAGAGCAGAAAGAGCGACCTGATGCAGGCACTCAGCAGTGCGGTCGGTGCTGACATATACATTTCAGGAAACGGTGCCAGAAAATATATGGATGAGGAAAGTTTTGCCAGGGAAGGGATCAGGGTGGCATATCAGAAATTCAGTTATCCGGTA
The DNA here is from genome assembly GCA_910586445.1 of uncultured Eubacterium sp. Classification (GTDB taxonomy): domain Bacteria; phylum Bacillota; class Clostridia; order Lachnospirales; family Lachnospiraceae; genus Eubacterium_J. Next base: position 10,529 of record CAJUHV010000054.1, on the reverse strand, counting down.
TATTCCCAGTTTGGCAGAAAAGAGTTCGTGCCCAACCTGTCGTCTCTGGATATGCTGTTTCATCTGGGAATAGAAGAGGCTGGAAAGGTGTTCTGGGATAATGTTGAAAAAGGAAAAGAATGTATATAGTGTATGGGCTGCACTGTATTTATTAGGAATAAATGGTGAATGGGAAAATGTTTTTTGTACACGAGAGCAGCTATATTGATGATGACGTAGTAATCGGTGAAGGAACAAAGATCTGGCATTTCAGCCACATACAGTCCGGGGCCAGAATCGGCAGGAACTGCACTATAGGCCAGAATGTATATGTAGGGAGCAATGTGCGGATCGGGGATGATGTGAAGATCCAGAACAATGTATCCATATATGAAGGCGTGACCCTGGAAGACGGTGTCTTCTGCGGGCCTTCCTGCGTGTTTACAAATGATCTGCGGCCGCAGGCGAGGCATCCCAAAGGAAGGGAGCATTACATAAAGACACTGGTGAGGGAGGGCGCGACAATCGGCGCAAACGCAACCGTGGTCTGTGGAAACACGATCGGAAAAAATGCAATGGTAGGCGCGGGCGCAGTTGTTGCCTCAGATGTCCCGGACGGAGAAACGGTTGCCGGGGTTCCGGCAGTGCCGGTCAGAAGGCAGCAGATGTAACGAGCCGCTCCTGCGTTTTTGGTATGGTCAGATTTGGAAGGCAGAATAAAAATGGAATTTCGAGACATAAAATTACAATATAAAAAACTAAAGCCCCAGATCGATGAGGCGGTCAGCCGCACTCTTTCAAATGCCTGTTTTATCGGCGGTACAGCCGTGCATGAGCTGGAAGAAAGCCTGGCTGCCTATGTCGGAAAAAAATACTGCATAACGTGCGCAAACGGCACGGATGCCCTGACGCTGGCATTAAAGGCATGGGGTACGGGGCCGGGAGATGCCGTCTTTGTGCCCGACTTTACCTTTTTTGCCTCCGGCGAAGCACCGGCATGTGAAGGCGCGGTGCCTGTTTTTGTGGATATAGAGAAGGACACCTACAATATGGATGCAGCCTGCCTGGAAGAGGCGGTAAATCGTGTGATGTCAAAGGGGACACTTACACCGAAAGCCGTCATTGCCGTAGACCTGTTCGGGCAGCCTGCTGAGTATGACAGGATTTTGGAAGTATGCAGGAAATACGGCATGTATCTGCTGGAGGACGGTGCGCAGGGCTTCGGCGGGGCTGTTCATGGAAGGATGGCGTGCAGCTTTGGGGACATATCGACGACGAGCTTCTTTCCTGCAAAGCCGCTCGGGTGCTACGGGGACGGCGGCGCAGTGTTTACAGACCGTGCCGACTGGGCGGGGCTGCTGCGCAGCATTGCAGTACATGGAAAAAATGCAGAGGACAAGTATGATAATATTCGCCTCGGCATGAACAGCCGCCTGGATACGCTGCAGGCAGCTGTCCTGCAGGTAAAGCTGCGGGCGTTTCGGGACTATGAGCTGGAGGCGGTAAATCAGGCAGCAGAATGGTACGGGGAAAGCCTTTCCGGCACAGGACTGGAGCTGCCGGCGGTAAGGGACAGTTACAGGAGCAGCTGGGCGCAGTATACGGTCAGGCTGCCGGAAGATGTGGACAGGGACAGGGTGCAGGAATATTTGAAACAGAATGGAATTCCGACGATGGTTTATTATAAAAAGCCGATGCACGCACAGGGAGCATTTGCATCCCAAAATTCAGAATGTATACAGGCGGACTGTCCCGTAACAGAAGATGTATGCCGTTCGGTGCTGAGCCTGCCTATACATCCATATATAAGCAGGATGGATATTAAAAATGTGGCAGAGGCTCTGGGCAGGGCTGTGGAAAATAAAATATAGAAGCAGTGTTTATCTGGACAAAGCCTGTGTATTCGTCGGATGACATTATGCTGCTGTTGAAAAAAACGAAAACCTGTATCAAATATGCACATACAGCTGGGCAGATTAAATGTTTCGCTTGGTATGTGCTGACAAGGAGGGGACATAAACCATGCCGAGAGTATCCGTAATCATGCCGTCTTATAACAAAGAAAAATACATAGCGAAGTCAATCAAATCCATTTTAAACCAGACCTACCGCGATTTTGAGCTTTTAATCATTGACGACGTATCCACTGACAGCAGCGTGGAAATCATCCGGTCTTTTGATGATCCAAGAATCCGGTTTTACCAGAATGCACAAAATGTTGGAATGGCTGCAAACAGAAATATCGGCATTGAAAAGGCCGGGGGAGAATTTATCGCCCTGCTGGATGCGGATGACCTCAGCACGGAATACCGGCTGGAGAAGGAAGTGCAGTTTTTGGACGATAACCCGGATATAGACGTGGTATTCGGTGCCTTTGACGAAATTGATGAAAATGACACGGCAAAAGTAAATTACTATGCACCGCTGAAAAATCCTGCGTTTATCAAGGCACGGCTGCTGGTACAGGACGTCGTCCCGAACGGCTCATGCATGTACCGGAAACAGTTTGTGGACAGGCATAAGATCCGGTACCGTGACGGCTGTCTGGGCATGGATGACTACCTGTTCTGGATCGAATGCTCACTGTACGGCAGGCTGTCAGGCATGCAGGACTTGTTCCTCCATTGGCGTAACACCACAGACAACAATACCAGCCGTTATATGTTTTCTAAGGAGTATGAAAGCGCGCGCAGAAAAAAATATGCACAGATCCACAGATTTGCATTGGAAAGCAGCGGCTTTTCACTGACGGAGCAGGAATATGAACTGTACAGCAGGGTTTTATCCGAATATCAGTATAAGATTACAAAGGAGCAGGAGGTCAGGGATTTTTACAGCCTGATCTGCAAACTGTGCAGGCAGTCGGAAAAGATGGATAACGGTGCCGAAGTCAGGAAAATGTACCGCAGGCAGTTTGGAATGTCACTGGAGAACTCTTATATATGGGATGACTGAGTACAGAAGAGGCATGCCGCCATCAGGCTGTCGATCCTGCGGATTTTAAATATATGGCAGTTAATAAAGGAGCAGAATAAGAGCAGATCCTAAATATATGGCAGTTAATGGATGAGCAGAATAAGAGCGTGTTTTAAATACATGGACGTTAATAGAGGAGCAGAATAAAAGATGAAGGTAAGGGTGCTGATATTTGGTACGGGACCGAATGCGGAAAAATTAAAAAGGTGCTTAAAGCAGGATGCTGAGATTGTAGCATATGCGGATAATGACAGTTTGAAATGGAATACTGTCAGGGAAGGAAAACGGGTAATAGCCCCGCAGGATATTTTAAATGAGCAGTTTGATTTTGTCGTGGCGGCAGTTACCCGCTATGAGGATGTGGTAAGGCAGCTGACTGCCTTGGGCGTACCGGAAGAAAAAATTGCCGCGCCGCTTGCTTTTGACCATGCAGAGTATGAAATTTTCCGGGCATTTTTTCATATAGAAGAGCTGATTTATCTAGAAGTGAACCAGAAACTGGAAGCTCTTGGCACCTATGTGAGCAGTCTGGAGTATGAGCTTGCGGCAAAGATCCGTGACCAGAAAATCAGGTATCCCAAAATCCTTCCGGCAGAGTCTGCGGTTTTGGAGATTGTCAAAAACCATAAGTCTATGAGCCGTTTCGGAGACGGCGAATTCGACCTGATGCTCGGCAGAAATAATTGTTTTCAAGGATGCAGTGCCGCGCTGGCAGGCAGGCTGCAGGAAGTCCTTAAAAGCAGCCTTGAAAACCACATCGTAGCAATCCCCGATGCCTATGGATATTTTGAAAACCGCACGCAGGAGTTTATCAGCTGTTTTAGAAACCATTTAAAAGACGGGCGCAGGGAGCAGGAGTACGGCATGATCGACATGGAAAAGGAATACTATGACTCGTTTATCACAAGGCCGTATAAAGACTATGTGGACAAGGCCGCGGCAGGCAGCAGGTTTGCGCTGTTAAAGACGGTCTGGCAGGGCAGGGACCTGACCATTGTAGAAGGCAGGAAGACAAGGCTGGGCGTGGGTAATGACCTGTTTGAAGGTGCACGCTCACGCATGCGGATACTGGGGCCGGAGCGGGATGCCTTTTTAAAATATGAACAGATAATGGAGGCGGTTTTAAAGACAGACCCGGGCAGGCTGGTGCTGATTGCAATGGGGCCGACAGCAACCGTGCTGGCATATGATCTGGCAAAAATGGGCTATCAGGCACTGGACATCGGGCATATCGACATCGAATATGAGTGGTATCTGCGCGGGCTTTCTAGGATGACTGCGATTGAGGGAAAATACGTCAGCGAGGTGCCGGGCGGGAACAATGTGCCAGAACAGATAGCGGATGAGAGCTATAACAGGGAGATCACTGACATTATAGAATAAAATGCTGAGGACTAAACAGCATGATAATTTATCTGGAAGATTAGAAATATTGCGAGGATGCAGCAGATGTTTATTTTATTGAAATTTATATGAAGGAAAGGAATTTCGAATCATGCCAATCAGCGTAATCGTGCCTGTCTACAATGCAGGACAATATCTTGATAAGTGCATAAGCAGCATAGTGGACCAGACTTACCATGACCTGCAGATTATACTGGTGGATGACGGCTCGACGGACTGCTCAGCAGAGATCTGCAGCCGGCATGCACAGGCCGATGCAAGGATTCAGGTCGTTCATAAAGAAAACGGCGGTGTTGTCAGCGCAAGGAAGGCCGGCGTGCAGGCAGCATGCGGTGAGTTTATCGGATGGGTGGATGCGGATGACTGGATCGAGCCGGATTATTTCCGCCAGATGGTCCAGGCACAGCTTGAGTCAGGCGCAGATTTTGTAGCGGCAGGGCATTACCATGACATCGGAGCGGATTCCCGGATGGTATTCAACAGCATTCCGGCAGGCGTTTACAAAAACTGCGAAATCCTGCCGGGACTGCTTTATTCCGGCAGTTTTTTTGAATACGGGCTGCAGCCGCATGTCTATACAAAGCTTATAAGAAGCAGCATATTGAAAAAGGCCCAGATGCAGGTGGATGAAAGAATCTATGCGGGAGAGGATGCAGCGGTAGTCTATCCGAGTGTTTTAGAGGCGGAAAGCATCTGTATCACACCAATCTGCGGCTATCATTATGTGCAGCATCAGGGCAGCATGACAAAGACAGGAAATCATGATGAGCTGGACCGCTTTCATATACTGACCGATTATCTGGAGCATGTATTTAGGCAGAAAGACCCGTCAGGCAGCCTCGCCATGCAGCTTGGGATGTATAAGAAATATTTTTTGTTCCTGCGCAGCATGGATGTGTTTGATAAAATGGTCCTGCTGCCATATGGGGGAATTCCGGCACACAGCAGGGTGGTGGTTTATGGGGCAGGAGTGCTCGGGCAGAATATGCACCAGTATCTGACGGGGTGCGGCGTGGAAATTGTCCTGTGGGCAGACCGGAACTACGGGGATTACCGCAGCCGGGGAATGCAGGTGGATGACCCGCAGTCCATACGGCAGCATGCAGGACAGTATGATTATGTGCTGATTGCAAATACGGCAGAAAGCACAGCGGCCGCAATACGAAAAGACTTAGTGCAGGCCGGGGTGCCTGAGGGAAAGATCCGATGGTTTACCGATGAATTTATACATGGAAACGGCAGCGGTGCAGGCAGTGCGCTGCTTAGGTCGAAGGCAGTGCAGGAGGAAAACGATGGCAGAGGCTAAAATAATCATATATGGCGCAAAATCCATAGCGCTCGGGATCGGCGAGGCAGTCCGAAAACTGTATCCAGAAAATCCGCCGCTGTGCTTTCTGGTCGGCTCCCTGCAGGGCAATCCGTCCATGCTGATGGGGCTGCGGGTACGTGAAATTGAGGAATTTGTCAGCGCCACAGGTCAGGAAAACCTGGGCGGCTTTCATGTGCTTGTCGGGACACCGGAGGACATGCATCAGGATATTGCCGGCATACTGCGCAGATATGGATTTTATAATTACACGTGCATGGACTCGCGGAAAGAGGCGGCACTGATGGAACGGTATTTTAACCGGCTGGACATATTTCCATCGGTGCACAGCCTGCCGTCTGGAAACGGGCGCATAAGCCTGCAGGTTTATCTGGCCAAGTCTGCAAAAGACAAAAAACTAAGCCGCGCATTTTCACAGCCAGAGTGGGCGGTGCCTATACAGGTCGGGGCAGAGCTGACAGATCTGCGCACAGGTGAATTGACGGATCATACAGCATGCGGCAGGTCAGTGGAGTACGAAAGCAGTAATGATTTACAAAACGACAGCTGCGCATCTTACAGCATCTCTGCGAAAAACGGCAATTATTGTGAGCTGACGGCTCTTTACTGGATCTGGAAAAACAGACTGTGCAGCAGTCTGGGAGAGGCCGGAGAGTATTACGGCCTGTTCCACTACCGGCGGATTCTAGACATCTCGGATGAGGATTTAAGAAGGATGAAAGCTGCGGGCACGGATGTGCTCCTGCAGTACCCGACACTGCATGAGCCGGATATCAGCGAGCACCATGCAAGATATATGAAGGAAGGGGACTGGGAGGCCATGCTGCGGGCGCTGCGTGAGCTGCAGCCGGAATATGCAGAGGCATTTCCCAAGATACTGGCACAGCCATATTTTTATAATTACAACCTTATTGTCGCAAAGCGCCGGGTGCTTGCGGATTACTGCGCATGGCTGTTCCCGGTGCTTGAGCGGACGGAGCAGTTCAGCACGCCGAGGGGATGCGAGAGGGCCGACCGTTATATAGGCTATCTGGGCGAAAGCCTGATGACACTGTATTTTTTACACCATAAGGAAGATCTAAAAATCCGCCATACCGGGCGGCTGATGCTGACATGAGATGAAATGTGGAGCAGTTCATTATATCTTTTTAATAAGGAGAGTTTTTTCATATGGATTTTGAGTTGACAGCCTCTATGATGTGTGCCAATTATGGCAATCTGGAGCGAGAGGTAAAGGATCTGGAAGAAGGGGGCATTGACTCCTTCCATATCGACATCATGGACGGCAGGTATGTGCCGAATTTTGCCATGTCCTTAAATGACCTGCGCTATATCGCACAGACGGCAGATAGGCCGGTGGATGTCCACCTGATGATCGAGCACCCGAACAACCGCATCGGGCTGTTTTTGGACAACCTGCGCAAGGGGGACACTGTCTACATACACCCAGAGGCGGAATACCACCCGTCTACGACGCTGCAGAGCATCATTAATGCAGGCATGATCCCGGGAATTGCAGTCAACCCCGGCACAAGCGTGGAGACAGTCATGGAGATGCTGCGCATTGTGAAAAAGGTACTGATCATGTCCGTAAATCCAGGCAATGCCGGACAGATGTTCCTGCCCTATGTAGGAAAAAAGATCACAAAGCTGCTTTCATTAAAAGAAGACATGGACTTTGAGATCTACTGGGACGGCGCATGCAGCGCGGATAAGATATTGGAGTTTGCACCAAAGGGCGTGCGGGGATTTGTGCTGGGCACGACGCTGCTGTTTGGAAGGGGCAGGCCGTACGGTGACACGCTGCAGGACATACGGGAGCTGAAATTTTAAATCATATGCGTGACATTTAGACTGTAAGCAGGGAGGAAATATGAACATTGCACTGGTATTATCCGGCGGGACAGGGACGAGGCTGGGCTCGGATATCCCCAAGCAGTACATAGAAGTGGGCGGCAGGCCAGTCATTTCCTATTGTCTGGAGCGGCTTTGCGGGTGCAGCGGCATCGATGCCGTGCATATTGTTGCAGACAGGGCATGGCAGGGGCTGGTTATGGAGTGCATGCAGTCATGGGGTGTATCCGCAGGGAGCGTGCTGCTGGAGAAATTCCGCGGATTCTCAGAACCGGGGGCAAACAGGCAGCTTTCTATCCTAAACGGACTTACGGATATCAGGAAGTACGCGGGCGATACGGACTACGTGCTGATTCATGACGCCGCAAGGCCCGTGCTGTCCGAGCGGCAGGTTCTGGAATGTCTGCATGCCGCTAAGGGGCATGACGGTGTGGTGCCGGTGCTGCCGATGAAGGATACCGTATATGCCAGCACGGACCGGCATACGATTACATCGCTTCTAGACCGTGGGAGCATTTTCGCGGGGCAGGCACCGGAGCTGTTCCGGGTCGGGAGTTATTATGAGGCAGTCATGCGCCTTGTACCGGAGCAGATTTTGAGCATTAACGGCTCGACTGAGCCGGCAGTCATGGCAGGGCTGGACATTGTGATGATACCGGGTGACGAGGCGAATTTTAAGATTACAACAAAGGAAGATCTGGAAAACTTCCGCAGGATGGTGAAGGGGACATAAGGCAGAAAATTTCTGCTGTCTTTTTTATTATTTACGGCATTGATTTTTGAGCTGCAAAAGTTCATAATAGATTATAGTTGAGAAGGGCAGGTACTTAATGGAAGGAGATTAGAAAATATGGAGGTATTAAACATGACAGATAAACAGTGGAAAGGCTGGCTTAGAAGATTTAAGAGAGATTTGGAAGAAATAAAGAATGAGAAAAGCGAAGAGGAGAGAGACAAGAAGCTTGATGTAATGATTGACGAGATTCGGCAGGATTTAGAGGACTAGAGTGTGTTTGAAAAATGCTTTCTGTCAAATGAGCGCACAATTTAAAACAGCTATAACCTGTCATCTAATGATCAAATTTCCCTATGCAGGAGATACTTTAAGGACATATTAGAGGCGGCTGTCTACGAAAATCTGTTCTACAGCGCTGCCCGTATTTTGGACTTTAAGGCAAAGGCAGGATGCTGCTTTATGGATATCGGGCTGGCAGATTATTTTCTGACAAAGGGGGGCGTGCCAAAGGCTGCGGTATCCGGCATTCTAAATGAGAAATTTGTTTATCTTGATTTGAGGCGGCGGACTGCACACACAAACGAAACCGCGTTGGAAACTCCGGCTTTTGCAGCTCTGGGTAACGGTGAAATTGATTTTTATGTAAAAGAGCTGGCCTCGGAACGGACATATGCGGTCGAAATAAAAGCTGGAAAAACAGTGGAAAAACAGCACTGGAAGTTTTGGAAAAGAAAAAAGTCGATTATGTTTTGTATGCAAAAAGCAACACCTGCGAGGGAAAAGCCGATCATATCATCACGATTCCAATTTATGGGATTTCAAAGTTTAAATTTTAAGCGTTCTATTCATAACCGCCAGCTGTCCAGACATGACATTATGCTTTACAGATCGCAGATTTTAGCCGATAAAAAATAAAATCTAGAAAGAAAAAGGAAACAAAGTGGCGGCAGACACAAAAGCTGTCATCTGGATCAATCAAGGAGGATAAGTATGGCGATTACAGAAATCAAAAATAACTATAATAGTACGTATACAGATGCATATGCAGCTCAAAACAGCAGAATGGCAAAGAGGTCAGGAACAAAGCTGACGGCCCCGGTGCAGGCGGATCAGGCACAGAATGCTGCTGTAAAAAACCAGCAGAGTGACCGCGTGGATTTATCGGAGGAAGGGCGCAGTGCATTAATGGAAAAGATGTCTGCAATGAAAAGGAAGCAGATCGAGAATATGGATAAGCTGCCGACTTTAAGCTGCAGGGAATTTGGCATAATGAGTGATTTTAACAAGGTAATGTCAGAACTGGGAAACGGCAGGGTGTCTGATGAGTTTGTGACAGATGACTATTCACAGGAAGCCGTAGATGCGTTAAAAGCAAGATTTAAGCAGCAGGAAGGCGCAAAAACAGATACGTTTGACAGTTATGTAAATAAAATGGCTTCTGCCTATGGGCTGATGAAAGAACGGATAGAGAAAAAATACGAAGACTCCGGCAGGCCGAAAGAATACTATACTGCAGAAGACGGGAGCATGCAGGAGCTGACAAAAGATAAGGAACTGGAAATGCTTGATAAAGCATACGATACCCAGAGCCGGTTTATGTCTGTCAGCACACAGATCTGGAGTGAGCTGAAGGACTTTAAAGCACAGGTAAATTATCATTCAGGCGGCGCACAGGCACAGGAGACCGCCGTAAAAAATAAAAGTACGAATATCAGGGAGCAGGCGTACAATGCGTTTATGTCTGCGGTCAGCGAGGAAAATATCGGACGGCTGAAACAGGAGACAGGCAGCCTCAACAGCGTACGTCTGAATCTGGACATTTCAGCGTCAGACAGAAATGTGCTGAACAGTATCTGGGATTACAATGCACAGTTGAAACGCTGATGGACAGCCAGGGTGTGTTTGAAAAATCATTCCTGCGGTCTGCACTCACAAATGCAGGCTTCTTGTACTGCTAATGTCTAAGATGATACGGGTAATTTATCCCCAATTTAATCAACATAGCCCGCTATAGCATGCACCGTGGGGTATGCCTCCTGAATTTGGGATAAATTCTCCATATCATGCCCTATGGATACTAAGTGTGAAGCATATCATGCCCTGTGGATACAATTGACAGAAAGCATTTTTAAGACACGCTTTAGGATATGCCAAAAGGCTGTGTGATATCCGCTCTGCTCATTACAAAAATAATACCATACTTCAATTAGGCTTTTGGGAATAACTCCAAAAGCCTGCTATACTTTAGCCAGG
>CAJUHV010000053.1 GCA_910586445.1 uncultured Eubacterium sp. | reverse complement strand
CACCAAGTGTGAAGCACATCTCACGGAAAGCATTTTTCAAACACGCTCTAGTATTAATAAAAAAGGCATTATAAAATTTACAGCGGTAAACGGCGTCTTCCCAACAAAATTTGACACGAAAAAGCCGTCTACCACGCCATATATAGACGTAAAAATCAGCATAATAATAGACGGCAGTGTATACCGGATCAGTTTTTTGAAATTAAAATGGTCTGAAAGCTGAATATTCATTTTATCCTCCTAATCGATCTGATCCTGCAGTTCTTTCGCTGCAGTATATTCATTTTGTAATTTTTTTGCTGTCAGCTTTTTAACTCTTTTTTATTTCTTTGCTGCCAGCTTTTTAGCTATTTTTTATTTCTTTGCTGTCAGCTTTTTAGCTATTTTTTATTTCTTTGCTGTCAGCTTTTTAGCTGTTTTTTTCTTTGCTGTCAGCTTTTTAGCTATTTTTTATTTCTTTGCTGCCAGCTTTTTAGCTATTTTTTATTTCTTTACTGTCAGCTTGTGGCTCTTTTATAATTCTTTTGTCTTTTCTTTCAGAGCCTCCATAAATCTTTTCGTCAGCTCCAGATATTTGTCTACGTCCTCTTTTGGCCATGATGCAAAAATCTCATTTTCTGCCTCAATCATACGCATTGCCGTACGCTCCGCCAGCTGCCTGCCCTGTTTCGTCAGGCAGACAATCTTTTTCTTAGCATCCGCCATTTCCAGATAAACAATGCCCTCTGCCTCCAGCTTTCGAATCGCTGAATTGATTGTCTGCTTTCTAATGCCGGATTTACGGCATATTTCCAACAGCGGACAGGAATCCCCGCTTTCACAGATTGTATACAAAATAATCATTGCACTGTCCGACATCCCCAGTTTCATGGACATCTCATGGTAAGCTGAATCGATCTCGTTCAGCAGATGATTAAAACGTCTCATTTCTGTAGAAAAATATGCATTCATCTTTTTTCCCTCCATTTATCTCTCATTTCGTACGAAATCATACAACGAAGTATAATACGATTTCGTACCATTGTCAAGGGCGATTTCTTCTTGAGTTTCCGCAGTTCTGTCCACAAAACTATCGATTGGCACTTTTCCCCTTGCTTTATATATAACAGTTACAAAGTCTTCAACCATTTATATGACAGCATAGATTTTTAATGGATTTGTACCAACTTAAAGCAAAAGAGCGGCATCACTGCCGCCCCTTGTCGTGGGAGATCTTCAAAGGAAAAGAGCGGTGGCAAGTTCCGCTCTCATTCTTAATCTTCTTTTTCTTCTTTTTCCTCTTTTTCCTTCTTCCTTTTACCTTCAACTGATTCGATACAATCAACAATTTCGTCGCTTGTGAAATTTTTTGATTTTAACCACTCGATAAGGTTTAATACTTCTCTTGCTGTCATTGCTTTTAATACCCCCATCTTCAATCTCCTTTCCATTCATCAGATTTACTTTCCTCATCTGATAATACTATTACAAACCATTTTGGGTTTATTGTCAATATTAAAATTAATCTTTTTATGGTTTATTTTCCACATACTTTATTATGTTTCCCGGCTGCATATCCAATAATTCACAAAGCTGTTCCAATGTTTTTATACCTATCATCTCTCCTTTTCTTAATTTCTGCATAGCAGACTGACTAAGTATATTTTCCCTTAATATTCTGGTACTGTTATAGCCTGATTCCTTTAACGCTTCTATCACATCTATCTTATATGCTAACATGACTCAGCCTCCTTTCTCTATTCTAATTTGATATTTTAAAAAAGTCAATAAAAATAATCCAAAAACAGTTTAAAAATCACTTGATAATAAACCATCATGAACGATAGAAAGCACGCTGCGCGAACTTTCTATTGTCATGAATAAAAGCCACCTATATAATCAGGTGACTTTTAATATATTACCTTTTTGCTCTGCGAGACGGTTCACTTAAAGTACGTTCCAAATCCCAACCCACGTTAATTCTTTGAATTACTAATCAGAGCTTCGCAAAGGAGCTGTGGTAATGGTGTGTCCATTCCGGTCATTCCGTCATACTCATTCTGCATTAATTTGTAGTAACGATTATGATGCGTTTATTTGATGATGAGCAGATTATGAGAACTTATCTGAAAGATGCCGCAGACACTGCTGCTTATGAAGCAGACAGGGCAGCAGCCGAACAAATGCTAAAAAAGGAAAAATGTCGCTAGAAGATATTGCAGATTGCGTTCCGACATTATCTTTTGATGAATTAAAAAGATTGAAGCGGCGGGCTTAATACCCCGCGCCTGCCGCCTCTACTCCAGTTTCATCAAAAAAACTGTCTGACCCTTCCTCAAACTGCGCCTCCTGCATCTTCATATCAAAAATACACTCTTCGATTACCCGTATGCACTCATCGCAGTGTTTTAAAATATCCTTTCCCCAGAACCGGATCACAGTCCAGCCTTCAAAAAGCAGTGACTTATTGACCTCGTCATCATGCTGCATATTTCTGGATATTTTTTTCATCCAGTATTCTGGATTCTGCCCCGCTTCCAGGCGGGGCTTTAAAACCTCCCAGTCCTTGCCGTGGAAAAATTCGCCGTCACAAAAAACCGCGATTTTGTACTGCGTAAATACAATATCCGGTGAACCGGGCAGCTTTGTATAATTTTTTCGATAACGGTAGCCCCTCGCCCATAATTCTTTTCTCAGCGCCAGTTCAATCTTTGTATCACGCGACTTTATGTTTTTCATATTTTTATGGCGCTGTTCTTTTGTTAGATTATCCACATAATCATCTCCAGACCGTATTTCAATCAGCCGCAAAATATACTGTTAGAAAAATCCAGCATATAACCGGATTTTTCAGCAGTGACAGCCGGATTGCATGTATACTGAAACTGCCCTGCCTGCTCAAATTTTTTCAATTCATCCTCTGGCAGGGGCATTACTGCCTCCTGTGCCTTTTCATCCATCTGAATGCCTTTTACCTCGGTAAATACTTTGCCCGCTGCTGCTGCGGCAAATACACTGTGAGGCGCTCCCAGCACATAGTTATATCCATGCTTTACCGTAATGCTGACTGGTTCTAATGCACACAATGAGGCGCTGTTTTTCTGCTCGGCAAGGCGGCAGTGATCGAACAGCCCCAGATCCATGTCGTTATAATTTCCTGCCGGATACAGGCTGCGCAGATTCAGCTCAACCTTTGCAGTAAACGGCTGGGACTGATACAGTTCGAAATTCCGCTTTATTTCCTGTGCAATCTCAAGCGGTGTCGCACAGCTGCTCTCAATAATCAGATCATAATTGCCGGCGTCGTAATAATTCAGCTGATATAAATCAGAAAACCGCTCCTGCTCCAGCCTTGCGCGTGTTTTAAGACCTATGCATGCCTCTTCTGCATTCTGGTATACCTCTGCGCTGCGGTTATTTCCTTCAAATACCCGTCTGGCTGCTTCTTTTGTATCTACAAGCAGAAAGACTTTAAAGCTCTTTTCTACAAAATGCCAAGCCAGGCGGGAATCAAACACCGTATGATCCATTTCCTTCCCAAGCTGCGTACTGCGCTGGTCCAGCATGTCGTCAATGCTGCGGTCACTTTTTGCCGCTTCATTCAGCTCTATGACGGTCATTCCCTTTTCTGCTGCAATCTCACGGAAAATATCCCCCGCCGATATAATTGTAAAGCCATATTTTTTCAGTTCGTTGCATACACTTGTCTTACCGCTGCCTAAATTTCCTGTAATAGTAATATTCATAACTCATCCTCCTGCTGCTGTTAAACAAATCTATTCTGCGAAAGCATATGCTCTTCCACAAAGTCTTCCAAACACGATAAACTGTTATTTGACTTCCAGAATCCATAATCTAAGTATAGCACAAGCTGTTGTTTTTGGCTACCGTAACCCGTGATTTAACATGACAAACGCATGAATGAACAAATTATAAATAATATGTTACGAAGATATGAAATTTAACCAAGTTTTTACTATAATGTTTGAAACACTATGCATAAATATTCATTTTCATGTCCTTTTCCTGTATATTCATTTGTTTTGTTAATAAAATGTTCATTCATGCGTTTGTCGTGGTTATTTAATAATGCGGCCGTTAGAATAAGCTTATAAATCTTCTGCGTGCACTTTTAAGAATAATTTTTTATAAATTAGACAGCTCAAATAAGAAAATCGCATACAGTTTAATTGCAGCCGTTCACAGGCATATGGTATAATGATAAAATCCAGTTTATCTATAAATCCAGTTTACATATAAACACCAATTTACAGCTTTTTAAATTTTGACAAAAGTTACAAACTGGTATTATAAAAACAATCAAATCATATTTCAAGAAGGTATTTTTATGACAAAGATCTTAGTAGTTGAAGACGATAAAAGCATTATTTCCAGCCTGACGACATTTCTTTCTGCCGAAGGATATGAGGTAAAAAACGCCACGGGGCAGACAGGCGCGCTCACGCTGATGGAAAACGAGCAGTTTGACCTTGTCCTGCTGGACATCTCCTTATCAGACGGCAACGGCTTTGCAGTCTGCGCTGCGGTCAAGTCTGCCTATAAAATTCCGGTCATCTTCCTTACTGCCTCCGGCGATGAGTATAGTACCGTGACGGGATTTGAAATAGGCGCAGACGACTACATATCCAAGCCTTTCCGGCCGAGGGAACTGATTTCCCGAATTAAAAACATTCTGCGCCTTACAGGAAACGCAGGCTCCGTCATACATCTTGGCGAAATCACTGTCGATACCGTAAAGGGCACCGCCAGCAAAAACGGCAGGGATTTATATCTGTCGGCTCTTGAGTACCGCCTGTTTCTCGTGTTCTTAAACAACCGCGGCGCAGTGCTGACAAGGTCACAGCTGCTGGAAACCATCTGGGACATTGCAGGCGAATTTGTAAACGATAACACACTGACCGTATACATTAAGCGGCTCAGGGAAAAAATAGAAGACGATCCGCAGAATCCGAAAATAATTAAAACTGTCCGCGGGCTCGGTTATAAGGTTGATGAATCATGAAAATGCTTAGAAATCTGGAAGTAAAAAATATACTGCTGCTCCATGGCGTGACCGCCCTTGCAGCGACACTGCTATCTTTTCTTTGGGAAGTGCGCTTCGGCTTTCTAATGCTGGCAGTATGCATTTTGTATACAGTCCTGTATATGTCTGCCACCATTAAACGATACCGGCGCATTTCCAATCTCGCTGCCGACATTAACCAGATCCTGCATGGAGACTGCCATATTTCAATCGAACAATATGCCGAGGGTGAGCTTGGCATTTTACAGAGCGAGATCTATAAAATGACTGTCCGCCTGCGTGAACAGCAGCAGCATATGTGTGAAGAAAAGATCTTCCTCGCCGATTCTCTGGCAGATATCTCTCATCAGATACGTACTCCGCTCACATCGATTAACCTGCTCGTATCCCTCCTGTCCAAGCCGGACATCCCCGATGCACAGCGGCAGAAGCTGTCGCACGAGCTGTACGGGCTGCTTTCACGCATTGACTGGCTGATTGACGCACTGCTGAAAATCTCCAGGCTGGACGCAGGAACTGTCACGTTCCAGACCCAGCAGTCACCTCTTTTAGAGCTGCTTCAAAAATCTGCTGCGCCCGTGCTCGTACCGATGGAATTACGAAACCAGACGTTAAAAATATCCGGCGAGGGTACCTTTACCGGAGATCTTTTATGGACATGTGAAGCAGTCACCAATATTTTAAAAAACTGTATGGAACACACGCCAAACGGCGGTACGATTACGATCAATGCCTCAGAAAATGCCCTGTATACAGAAATTGTCATCTCAGACGATGGAAACGGCATTGACAGGCAGGATCTCCCGCATATCTTTGAGCGTTTTTATAAAGGAAAGGACTCAGGCGATCAGAGCTTTGGCATCGGCCTTGCATTGGCGCGGACGATTATAGCCGCGCAGAATGGCACGATTAAAGCCGAAAACCGTCTGCACAAGGGTGCAAGGTTTCGAATTCGTTTTTTTAAAGGAACTGTCTGAGGCCTTAACAAAATGACGGGGCTGTCGCACTAAGAAAGATATATGCAAGATCCAGCGAAATCCGATTTGGAATGAAATCTATATCTTGTATATGCACTCTTTGCTGTGACAGCCCCGTCATTTTGTTAAGACCATAACGACTATAGTGACACATTTGTTATTTTTAAGTCACCCGCCTGTCACTTTCAGGCCGTATGATCACTAGAGCGTGTTTGAAAAATGCTTTCCGTGAGATGTGCTTCACACTTGGTGGAGAATTTATCCCAAATTTATGAGGCATAGCGGGCTATGTTGATTAAATTTGGGATAGATTCTCCGCTAAGTGGGGAGTGCAGATCGCGGGAATGATTTTTCAAACACGCTCTAGCCCGGCTGATTTTTATATTCAGCACCCGTTCCTCGGCCGGGCACCACCTAAATCTATCACAAAAAAGGAGACCGCTTTCATGGAAATTTTAAGAGTTGAAAATCTATGCAAGACTTACAGCAAAGGTGAAAACCAGGTAACTGCATTGGATCATGTATCTTTTTCGGTAAACAAAGGTGAGTTCGTTGCAATCATCGGCCCGTCCGGCTCAGGTAAATCTACCCTGCTTCACATATTAGGCGGCGTCGATAAGCCTACCAGCGGAAAGGTCTATATGGACGGCAGCGACGTATACGCCCAAAACGACGAACAGCTGGCTATCTTCCGCCGCCGTCAGGTCGGCCTGATTTATCAGTTTTATAACCTGATCCCGGTATTAAACGTCACCGAAAATATTACCCTCCCGGTACTTATGGACAATCAGAACGTCAATACAGACAGGTTAAACGAGCTGCTGGCAGTCTTAAAGCTGAACGGACGTGAAAATCATCTGCCGAACCAGCTTTCGGGCGGACAGCAGCAGAGAGTATCCATCGGCAGGGCACTGATGAATGCCCCTGCTGTCGTGCTTGCAGACGAACCGACCGGAAACCTTGATTCCAAAAACAGTCAGGAAATCGTAAGCCTGTTAAAATCGTCCAACCAAAAATACAATCAGACACTGATCGTTATTACACACGACGAAAGCATCGCCCTGCAGGCAGACCGCATTCTGGCGATTGAAGACGGCAGAATCACCCGTGAGGAGGTAATACGCAGATGAATATATTTCATAAAGTTACAATTCAATCATTAAAACAGAATAAAACCCGTACCACTGTCACAATCATCGGTATTATACTCTCTGCTGCGATGATCTGTGCCGTAACTACATTTATTTCCAGCATACAAAACTATATTTTAGACTATGCGGTTTACACAAACGGCGACTGGCACGGCGCTGTCTGCAGCGCAGACTGGGATGCATACGAAGATCTATATGCCGATGACCAGATAGAAAACGCCTTTTATGGACAGCTGCTTGGTTATGCCGATATAGGCAGCAGCAATATTTATAAACCGTATCTATATATTATCGGCGGCGAAGCCGATGCCTTCTTTGAATCAATGCCGGTACATTTAGTCACCGGCACCCTGCCAGAAAGCCCGGACGAAATCCTTCTGCCGGTGCACCTTGCCTCAAACGGCGGAACGGTTTATAAAACAGGCGATACAATTACTCTGGATATCGGCAGACGGATGCTGGACGGTTCTTCGATGGGACAAAACAACCCCTGCTACACCTATGACCATAAAACCGGTGAAACAATACTCAATGATGAGAATATAGATGTCAAAATTACCCGGACATACAAGGTCGTGGGCACTTATCAGCGTCCTGCTTTTGAAGAATATACGTCACCTGGCTATACGGCGCTGACCGTTGCTGACTATTCGCCGGATCAGACCGCAGAATATGACATCTATTTTAAAATGAAGCATGCAAAAGAAATCTATCCCTTTATAAATGCCATGCAGGCTGATAACCCGCATATGATAAGTGCAGTAAATACAGATGTGCTGCTTTTTTCGGGCGTCTCCGGCTATGACAGCTTTATGATTGTACTTTTTAACCTCGCTGCTATTGTGATAGCTTTGATTATGCTCGGCTCAATCTCTTTGATCTATAACGCATTTTCCATATCCGTATCGGAGAGGACAAAACAGTTCGGGCTGCTTTCCTCTATCGGCGCTACAAAAAAGCAGCTGCGCAATATGGTGCTCTTTGAAGCGTTTTCCGTAAGCCTGATCGGCATACCTGCCGGGATCGGAGTCGGCATAGCAGGCATCAGCATCACTCTTTTGCTGATCGGCAGCAAATTTGCTGCGCTGACAGGCAGCTTCAACGGCAAAATGCGCATATGTGTATCTTGGATTTCAATTGTAATCGCTGTAATTGTTGCCGTCATAACCGTACTTATTTCTGCATGGATTCCTTCACGCAGAGCTGCCAAAATATCCGCCATCGAAGCAATCCGCCAGAATACAGACATCAAAACCGGCAGAAAACCGCTCAAAACATCATGGCTCACATATAAGCTCTTCGGCCTGCCCGGAATGCTCGCCTCCAAGCACTACAAAAGAAGCCGTAAAAAATACCGCGCTACTGTAATCAGCCTGTTTATGAGTATAGTCCTATTTGTATCTGCCTCCGCTTTTTCCGGCTATCTTATGGAATCTGTAACAGGCGGACTCGGCACCGCTGCTTACGACCTTTCGTTCACCTGCCGTACAAAAGAACTAAATGGCAAGACGCCGGATGATCTGCTGGAGCTTTTTTTGTCCGATAAAAATATTACCGACTGTATGTATATGAATACCAGCTCTTTTTTCGGGTCTGCCTCAAAAGAGCTGCTGACAGAGGAATTTCTGGAAACCAGCGCCTCTGAAGATCCAACACAAGAAATCGGCTATAAAGTAGAGAAAGACCGCGCAGGTGTATACGGCTATCTTTATTTTATACAGGACAGCGAATTTGAAAAGCTATTAGACACATACAGCCTCAACAGGGATGACTATTTCAATACGGCACACCCTCTGGCTGTCACAATTGATAAACATACACAGTTTGATAACGAAACGCAGAAATTTATCACAACCGATGCACTAAAATCTGACGACAATGAAATATCCTGCGTAGGTATAAAACCAATTGACGGATATTATTATACTTATGAAATAAAAAAGCAAAACGGAAAAGAGTTTCTGCTTTTTGCAAATGACGAAAACGATAAAGACATCATAAAGGTACCTTATGAAGATGCCTATGTCAGCTACACGCTGACATCCGGCAAAACGATTACAGACTATCCATTTTACATTTCCGAAAAAAGCGCTGCCAGCCTGAATGTAATCTATCCGATCAGCATGGCCCAATATGTGATTCCAAAAGAATTGTCTGTATCACAGAACAACTATTACGAATATTATATGCAGTCTGACGACCATGCGGCAAGCAGTAAAGATCTGGAGAAATCTTTGGCTGAGACCGGACTCGGAGCAGGCAGCCTCCATGATCATGCCGAATTTGCAGAATCAAGACGGAATATTGTCACCATTATACAGGTATTCTCTTATGGCTTTATTGTACTGATTTCCTTAATCGCAGCAGCAAATGTCTTTCATACGATTTCGACCAATATCGGACTGCGCCGCCGTGAATTTGCCATGCTGCAGTCGGCAGGCATGACACAAAAAGGGTTCCAAAAAATGCTGAACTTTGAATGTCTGCTGTACGGCTCAAAGGCACTTATTTTAGGCCTTCCCGTATCCGCTGCGATCACATACCTGATCTATCGGGCAATATCGGACGGTTATGAAACAACATTCCAGCTGCCCTGGGCTGCAATCGGGATCGCCTCACTGAGCGTATTTACCGTCGTATTTGTGACTATGCTGTATGCCATGAATAAGCTGAAAAAAGATAATCCGATCGATGCTCTAAAAAATGAAAACCTATAAGCTGAAGAATTTATCCCAAATTTATAAGGCATAGCGGGATACGTTGATTAAATTGGAAATTCTTTGCTTTGCTGTAAATAATCTGTGCCTGGCAGTTTGTAGTTGCTGGTCAGGCACAGACTTCTTTATAAGCACATTGATACGGCAAAACGATCACTATGTATCAGATTTACGACCAGCGAATACCTCTTCTCTCTCAGGAATCATTTCATGAGCTGAAAACAGCTCTACACACAATTCCTTTGTATCCGGGGCAGCCGGCGTACGAATCACGCACGCACGCAGCTTTAATCCATGATCTCCGATCTCTTTGGACGGCTTTGAAGTACTCAGATACACAGTGGCACCGCCATGATGGACAGCTGGGGAAGACTCCAGATATTCTGCCGCATAAAATTCCAGGGTCAGGTCAGCTTCGCATTCACATTCGTACTCTATGCCGAAAAAACACATGCCGCGCGGGCATTCCTGTTCCAATGCACGGTACAAATCCTGCTTCATGTCCTCAAATTGTTCCTCAGAAACATGCTCCCTTGCCTTTTTTTGATATTCCGGGTCTGCAAACTGCTGATCATATTCCGCCCACATATCAATCAATGTTACACTGTTTACATAACAGACCGCGTTTTTCACTATGCCGTCCTGATCCGTCATCGAAAATGAAAATCCCTGTCCGCTGCAGATCATCGGTACATCTGATTCCGCATCTGTTTCCACCTTTGGCTCTGCAGCTGATCCCGCATTTGATTCTGCGTCCGATCCCGCCTCTGATTCTGTCTTTTTCTGACTGACTGCCATAAGCTTCAAGGGCTTTTCAATGCAGTATCCCTTTGCCTGCTGCGCCCAGGTAACACAGATATCCGCATTTTTCCAGTCCGGCAGCTGAGCAGGCGGCGTCCGTACCTCTGCCTGTGACAATTCAATGCTGTTCCATTCCATCTGATAAAACACATGGTCTTTTGGCATGCTAAAGCCGGCCTCTGCGAGCTTTGCCAGAAATACCATGCACTCCGGCGAGCCCTCACCGAGCGTCTGAAACTGTCCGCCGCCTATTTCCAGCACCTGGCCGTTTATTTCTATTTTTGACATGTCAACTGCAGAGCCTGCCCACATCAGAGACGCTTTCATATTCTGGCGCATTGTATTTTGATCCATAGCAAAGCAGCCTGCCCATGGCTTCGTCTGTGCCAGAACACAGACCTGCACCTGATCCCCTTTTCGCACCATAGCCAGAAAATAATACGGCCGTCCCTGTGATTCTACCGCCCTGTCTATGATCTGGATCTCATCAAACTGGTTCTTTTCATACAGATATTCGAAATATTCAAAGCTCATGCGTTAACCCCATAACCTTTCCATGCATGTATGCAAACGCTTATATTCACACTCATATTTGAATCTCACAATTAGATCTTATATTTGAATCTCATGTTTAGATCTTATATTTGAATCTCATGCTTAGATCTTATATTTGAATCTCATGCTTAAATCTTATGTTTGAATCTCATACTTAAATCTTATGTTTGAATCTCATACCTGGATCTCATATGAAGCCTCAAAGCTCTTTCCTGCCTCCAGGCACTGGCCCCACTCTCGATCTTCCAGGGTGCCTGCAAAATCCAGCTTATCGCATCTGCCGTACCAAGGCTCTATACAGATAAACGGAGCCTTTTTTCCAGGCGGCGACCAGATTCCAAAAAGCGGCGCCTCAAAGCTGACGGTCAGATAACGGCTGCCGTCCGGCCTTACCAATGCCACATTCTGTACCTGATGATGCTCAATCACCAGTGCATCTCCATCAAATAAATGCTCTGTAATCCCGATGCATCCGTCTTCCAGCTTGTACACAGACAGCTCATTGCTCATAAGCCCTTCTTTTATAACGCCGGATAATACTTCTTTCTTTCCCGACTGTTCTTTGGCATCCAGCCAGATTTTATAATCTTCCTGATTCTCACCCTGCACAATCGGACAGCGAAATGCCGGGTGCCCTCCGATCGAAAAATACATCGTGCCATCCGAAGGGTTTGTCACCTTCCATTTTACTTTTACGCTGTTTCCTAAAAGCTCATATCCGATTTCCAGTACAAATGCATAAGGATACTTTTCAAGCGTCTGTGCATTTGATTTCAGTTCAAACCAGATCTCCTGTTCACGCTGGCTCTTCAGCTGGAACTCCATATCCCTGGCAAACCCATGCTGTCCCATCGGATAGCTCTTATCCCCGATCGAATATACGCCGTTTGACAAGCTGCCGACAAACGGAAACAAAACCGGTGAGGTGCGTTTCCAATACTGCGGATCACCTTCCCACATATATTCCGTGCCTGTATCCTTTTTTATCAAAGATTTTAATTCTGCTCCCATACTGTCTACCTGTATGGAAATCTGTTCGCTGCTTACTTCATACAATGACATACTTATTCCTCTTTTCTATATGATTCTATATGTTTTTATATAACCGAAACACAAAGCTCCCCGCCGACCATCACCGAAACAATCTGATTATTCTGATCCAATAGTACCAGATCCGCGTCCTTGCCTGCTGCAATCGAGCCTTTGCGGTCAAAAACTCCGATCAGCCTGGCCGGATTTTCGGTCAGCAGCACAAGCACCTCCTCCAATGGACGTCCGGTAAAAGCAATCAGGTTGCGCAGCGCCTGATCCATCAAAAGCGTGCTGCCTGCCCTGACTCCGGTATCTGCCAGCCTGGCATCCCCATCCTCTACCACGACCTGATTGACTCCCAGATGATAATTTCCATCCGCCAGTCCCGCTGCCATAATGGAATCCGTAACTGCCACTACCCGGTTCATGCCTTTTGTTTTCATAATCAGGCGTACCGTGCCCGGATGCAGATGCCTGCCGTCGCAGATCATCTCACAATACGCCTCAGACTCCAGCGCTGCACCAAAGACCGCCGGCTCATGCTGGTGCAGCAGCCGCATGGCATTTCCTGTATGCGTCACGGCGCGCACACCCAGCTCTACAGCACGCATGGCAGTATCATAATCTGCACCGGAATGTCCCATTGCCACTGTAATGCCAAGCTCCTTCATCTTTGGAATCATTTCCAGCACGCCTTCTGCTTCTGGCGAAACGGTCATATAGCGGATACCGCCTTCTGCCAGCTTCTGGTATTGTTCGACAAGCCCTGCATCACCTGCGCATAACAAAGCTTCGGGCATTGCCCCTTTGTAAGCAGAAGCCAGAAACGGCCCTTCCAGATGTATGCCCAAAAGCTGCGCACCCTTTCTCGGCCTGCCCAGATAGTCTAAATACTGCTGTATGCACCAGCTGGTCTGTTCCTTCGTATCGGTCAGTACAGATGCCAGAAAAGATGTCGTGCCGTGCTGTGCAAAAAACATGCCTATTTTTTCCAGATCATCCGCCGAAGCATCGTTGATATCGACTCCGACTGCACCATGCGTATGGATATCCAAAAATCCCGGCACAACCTTACAGCCTGCGGCATCTACGATTTGAACATGATCTTGCGTTTCTGTCAGACTAGAGCATGTCTTAAAAATGCTTTCTGTCAAATGTGCGTCACAATTTGTGGGAGATTTGACCCGAATGAAGGAGTCGTAGTGGGCTACGTTGACCGAATGAGGGCCAAACATACCGCAAAGCGGGGCGTGCAGTTGGCAGGAATGATTTTTAAGACACGCTCCAGCACCTGCTTCGTCGTCTGCCACGTACTGTATCTTTCCGTCATGGATATACAGTATTCCCTTTTGAAAACAGTGGTCTCTATAGATCTCACCGTTTATTATATAAATCTCTTTCATTGCCGCACCCCCTACGCATTCTTTAGTCTTCATCCGGCAGCTTGGCTACAGACTCCGTCATACGCAGCAGTACATCCGCATGCTTTTGCATAATCGCAGCCGGAAAATGCGCAGACACCTCACCATAAGCTGCATGGCGCACTACACTGCGGTGCCAGTCTCTAAAGCAGGCCAGCCGCACTTTTTTTGCATGGAAGATCTCATGCATGCCGATTGTAACGCAAAAACGCGGCATATCGTCAATCGCCCCATGCAGGCTGCCGATTGCATTTGCAGTCCGGGTCTCCCTGCTGATTTCCAACACTCTTGTGTGCAGATTTAAAAATTCATCGACAGTCAGCTCATCCTGTGCCTCGTTAAATGCCAGATGACCGTTGATCCCGATTCCGCCAAAACAGATTTCTACGCCTCCCAGCCGGTCAATCAACTCTCCGACCTCTTCCGGCCTGTGCGGATCTGGAAATACGCGCTGCTTTGGCGGCATTAATAATTCGGGCTTGATTTTGGAATATACGGTTCTGTCCATAAATCCGCGGAAACTCAGCGGGTCGTCCTCTGCGATCCATTCTTTTTCATCTGTAAGGTACTCGTCCATATTGATAAACCACACATTGTTAAGGCTGATTTCTTCTGCATTTACCAAATCTACAAAATACGGATACTGCCCCACCGGGCCTACCGGACAGATCATAACAGTCTGCTCGCCCCGTGCATTGCTGCGCTTGATCTGGCCTGCCATCTCTTCTGCAATTGCCCGAAAAACGGTATCTGCATCTGCCATTACCTCCACTGGAATCTTCGGCGCTGCCAAAAACTGCTCTTTCTGATAGTAATAATAATCATGTTTCATACCTGCCACTTCCCTTTCTAAATTCTATTCACCCGCACAAAGGCCGGTTTATTTTTTATTTCTAAATTGCAGACTACATCCAATACCGGCTGGTACTACAGTGAACTTTTCAAATTTGTTTATCTGCTATGAATAAAATCCTAAAGCGTGTTTGAAAAATTGCTTTCTGCCAGCTTTACCCACAGAGCATGATATGCGTCACTGTTTATTGGAGATTTAACCCGAATGAGGAATCTGGCTGTTTCACTGCAAATAGTATAACATATTTTTCGTGATATTCCAGTATTTCCCAATAAATTGATCCCCATTCTCCATCCGGCGTCTTATACGCCTTTCCTCTATCGAAAAATAAACCTTGCAAAGCAGACAGCATATCTGCTCCACAAGGCCTATCTTCTATACAGAATCATACACCTATACCAAGATCATTGAAATACTTTCATTCCCACAAATCTGCTAACATGTATGTTTTCCTGCATTTTCATCCATGAAAGCTCAGCTGCCTAATGCTTCTTCCATCACATCAAACAGGATATAGTCTTCTAAAGGCACTTCCCCTTCTACATCTCCGCTCTCTATAAACATCTTCTGCTGCTTTGTATAATAATCCTGCATTGTGTTGTCTGCAATGCCGTTTTTCACATCATCTGAACTAAACCATGTTGCATCACCGGTTTCCACCAGACATGCCTCTTTGTCTTTTGCACACTGTTTTGCATACAATCCTACTGCATAATCCCAGTTATCTTCCTGTGAAGCATACTGCATAGCCTTATACAGGGCACGGCTGAAACGGACAAGCACCTCTTTGTTTTCTTTTGCATAATCCGGTGTACAGATCCAGCTGGACAGGTT
The DNA here is from genome assembly GCA_910586445.1 of uncultured Eubacterium sp. Taxonomy (GTDB): domain Bacteria; phylum Bacillota; class Clostridia; order Lachnospirales; family Lachnospiraceae; genus Eubacterium_J. The sequence continues at coordinate 12,113 of CAJUHV010000053.1, read as the reverse complement.
TACGGCATCCGTTGAAAATTCAAGTTCTATTGCGTCATCCTTATTGTTTTCCAGAATCTGATTGCTATATGGATTCCAGGCTGTGCAGGCATCTACAGAACCGGAATTCATTGCAGCGACCATATTCGTTGCATCCATTTCATATGCTTCTATATCATCCATAGTCAGGCCCGCTGCTGCCAGTGCACTGTTTAATGCTGTCTCAGAAGAAGACCCTGCACTGTAAGCAACTTTTTTACCCTTTATATCTTCGATTTTTTCCATGCCGTGGGATGACAGCATAATGATCTTATCCGTACTGTGTACAGAGCTTGGAGCAAAGATCGCAGCCTGTCCATTGATACACAGCCTGTGTGCACCATGCCCGATATATGCCAGATCTATGCTGCCGCCTTCCATTGCAGCAATCTCAGAAGGGCCGTCTGCAAACTCCCAGAGCTTAATGCTTAAACCTTCTTCTTCAAAATATCCCTGATCCATGCCTGTTAATACAGACCAGAGCGAAGCATAGTTTGGCATATAAGCCACATTCAGCTCCAGCATGTTACTGCCGGAGTCATCCGGTTCATCTGCATCCGAAGAGGCATCTGCTGCACCGGAATCGTCTTCGCTGCCAGAGGCATCTGCTTCACCGCCGGATGAATCCTCTGTTGTCTTTGATTCCCCATCATCTTTTCCCGCGGATGAATCATCGTTGCTGCCGCAGGCTGCCATTGTAAATGCCATCACAGCTGCTAAAATCAGCGCGCTTAATTTCTTCATTTTCATATAAGTTTTCCTCCTTAAAATAATATATTTTAACTACTCAGCCTGATATTTTCTTACTATATGATCTGCCTCGCAGCTAAGCCCGCCCATTACTTTCTTACTTCTAAAAATTCCTGATATACTTCATTCCAGATCTCTGCCTTCAGCTCCAAAAAATGTGGGTCTGACTTTGTCTCCTGCGTCCTTGGATAAGAAATATCGATGTCCACAATCCGCTTAATGCGCCCCGGGCGCGCACTCATAATAATTACACGCTGCGCTAAAATAATCGCTTCGTCTACATCATGCGTAATGAAAAAGCACGTCTTTTTTTCCTGATCCCAAGTATTTAAAAGCTCTGTCTGCAGCTGCACACGCGTCTGCGCATCCAGCGCACCAAACGGCTCATCAAGCAGCAGCACTTCCGGATTTGCCGCGTAGGCACGTGCAATCGCAACACGCTGCTTCATGCCTCCGGACAGCTCTTTTGGATAAGAATTTTCAAATCCCTTTAATCCGACTGCCTCAATATATTTTCGTGCGATCTTTACCGCTTCTTCCTTTGGCGTTTTTTTCATCTCAAGGCCGAACATTACATTTTTCAGTACCGTCCTCCATGGAAACAATGCGTACTGCTGAAATACTACGCCCCGCTCCACACCTGTGCCTTCAATCTGCTTTCCGTCCAGATATACTGCTCCGCTGGTCGGCTCTAACAGTCCTGCAATAATATTCAGCAGCGTAGATTTTCCACAGCCGGAAGGGCCGACGACGCAGATAAATTCATTTTCCATAATATCCAGATTGACACCATTTAATGCCACGGTCTTACCGCCCCGCCCCAGATATTCCTTATATACATTGTCTATTTTTAACTTGATCAGCTTATCGTCTCCTGCCATCCTGTTAACTTCCTTTCAATAATATCAACAATTTTTACCAGAATCAGTCCTATTATGCCCAGCAGTATAATGTACATCAGCATCGGCGCTGACTCAAAGGAGTTAGACAGAGAACGGATACGCATGCCGATACCGTTCTGTGCCCCGGTGGATTCTGCTGCCAATAGCGTCGTAAGCGCTGCGCCTAATCCTAACCGGACTGCTGTTATAATAAACGGCACCGTAGCCGGGCAGATAATTTTCATAAAAATATCAAAATCATTTGCACCAAGCACCCTTGCTGCTTTGATCAATGTCACGTCAATATTTTTAATGCCCTGATAGATCGTAATGCTCATCGTCATAAAGGTACAGATCCAGATCAGGATAACCGCCGGCTTCTGGCCCACGCCGAACATCAGAACCAACAGCGGTGCATATCCCAGCGCAGGGATATTACGGATAAAATTAATCCACGGTTCAATAATCTTTTGTACCGGCTGATACCACGCCATCAAAAATGCAATCGGTAAGGATGTGGCAAACCCAAGCCCGAATCCTGCCGCTACACATAACAGGCTGCTGCGGATATCTTTCCAGAAAGCGCCTCTTTCGATCATCGTGCCGACCGCAGGCACTACTTTATCCGCAAATGGAAAGCTTCTGCCAGAAGTCTCTCCAATTGACAGCAGCCACCATACCAGCATAGCTGTACAAAACGAAATCAGCAGCCATATTTTATCATTTATTTTAGTCTTCTTTTTCTTCTCACCCATATAGCACCTTCCTTTTTCACTGGCCTTATAAGCTGTCCGGCAAAACATCTCAGCCGGCTTTATACCTTTCGCAAAAGAGGCCGGACATCGTACATGCCTGATGATCCGCAGCATGGATGCCCATGTCATCCCTGATTATCCGCAGCATGGATGCCCATGTCCATCTCTTGTATGGCTGTTTTGCGCAGGATCTTTCATACACAGATGCACTGCTGCCGTTGTAAATGTCCTCGGAAGTGCCAGAATATTCGGCTGCGGCCCCGTATATTTTTTCATTGCATCCGCCAGCGCTTCTTCTATGGTGGCTCTTGTTTTTAATCCCATTCCCCTTGCAATTCCCGGCTCGCGTGCACCTACGATATAAATCGCGCTCGTATGCTCTTCTGCCAGGTGCCCGCAGCTCATCATGGAAAATCCGTGGAATGGATGAAATGCATTTGCAAACCGGTACCTGCGTATATATTCTGCATTTGTCGCAAAATACTCGCCATAGCGGTTCATATCCGGCAGTATGTTCATCGAGTCATGCTGGAACATTTCATACAATTCCCTCAGATACGGCCATCTCTCCTCATGGAACCATCCGTCACAGATACTCGGCACAATAAATACACAGTGGTCGCTCAATACACGCTTATGCCGGATGACCTGTGCAGAAAGCGCCTGCATCATCTGTATCGGGTTTGTCCCCATGCCGTCGCCATAATGAAAGTTCGTAGGCATGCCAAAGATTACGATATCATATTTTTTCTCTGCCCAATGCACATATGTCCTTTTATCCGCCGTTTTCCAGCTGACCGGCTGCATTTTAGCCGCATAGCCGGAATTGATCTCAATCTGTCTGGAACGTGTATCCAGCACTGCGTCACAGCAGAAAAACTTCTTGCCCATCTTCTCTTCCATAAGCATTCCCTGACGGTCAAATTTTCCCCTCATCACGCTGCCTGTGGACACCGGCACAAAATCCGGCTTATGCATGACATCCGGCACATGATGCGCGGCAATGCTGCGCCAGTGGCTGATACCGGTTGCACAGTGCTTATAACCGCCGGAATAACCGCCGTATGGATTGCCCTGTGTATGGCCGATCAGGACTGCCACATCCGCCTCATAGACATATTTATTCATAATGACATGATCGCCGTCAGATGTATATCCCAAATCCTGCAGATGCTCATAATCCTCACTGTCATGGCTGGTAATCTGCCCGCCCGGATAAAACTCACCAAACAGCTCATCGCCTAAAATCGTACGCATCTCCGGTATCGTGGCACGCGGGTGCAGGCCGTTTGAAAATAACAGCAGTACGTCTTTTTTCTGTACACCCGCCCGGTACAGCTCGTCCAGACACGCCCGGATTGCGACCCTGCGGTGCGAGGTCGGCTGACTGCCTCCTTTCACAATATCAGGAATGACAATCACAGTCCGGTCTCCTGCCTTTGCAATCTCTGAGAGCGGCGGCATGCCGATTGGATTGCGAATACTGTGAAGCGTCGCCTCATACAGACTGTCCCAGTCCTGCGGCAGGCATTCCGGGTCTTTTACCGTCTCTCCCGGAATAAACACATCTGTAGATTCCGGCAGTGTCGCAGCCATCATCCCATGCCCATATTCAAACTCTAGCCTCATACTTTATTTCCTTTCTTTTCAAAACGGCAGACATCTGCCTTCCTTCACGCTTTTTCAAACCCGCTGCCTAAATACAGTCTGATAATTTCCAGATACTCCTCAGGATAAAATCCGATCTCTCCCTGAAAACGGGTCAGCGCAATCAATCCTCCGTCAATTTCTGCAATTGAGGCAAGCATTCCCGCATTATCTGCCTTCAGCCCGCCTCCATAGACAACATCCATCCCGTCCGTCTTTTCTTTTACAAATCTGGCGATCTTTGTAATATAATTCTGATCTGCAGGCACCTTGCCCGGCCCGATGCTCCATACCGGCTCATAAGCAATTACCACATGCTCTTTTGCAGCTTCTATGCCGTCTAGTCCTTCTTTCAGCTGCGCACCCAGCACCTGCTCCCACTGCGGCTGTTCTTCGGCAGTCTCACCGATACAGTATACGGCCTTCAGCCCTGCTTCGACTGCACACCGGATCTCCTGGTTCAGCAGGCAGTTTATCGCATATGCATCTTTTACCCCTGCCTGCGCTAAAATTCCCTTTTTATCATTACGCTCTTCACAGTGGCCGATCAAAACCGCCTCGCAGCCGAGCGCTTTTACAGCCGCAGCCGGCCTGTTTGTCGTAAAAGCCCCAAAATTTCCGCCGGGCGCTACATTTTCACGGTATACTCCCTGGCTGCCCAGCAGCAGCGGGCTGCCGCTTGTCCTCGCAGATACTGCATTTAAAATATGCGCTTCTGGCAGAAACTGGATAAATTCTACCTTTGCGGGATCATATTTTTTTAATCCCTCCTGTGTGCTTGACACTACAAAATGCCCATATTCCTGGATCGGAGCCTGACGGTTCACCCCGCCCAGCTCTGCCGGTACATCAAACCGTTTTAAATTTAAATAAATATGCTTCATAACGCCTGTCTCCTTTTTAACCACGCCCTATACAGCAGTATGGTCCCATGCATCCGTAAATGTACCTATGCCCTGCGTCGTATAAGCATGCTTCATGCTGTCCTTATAAATATCCAGTCCTGTCGTCACGATATCTGCACCTGCCACAGCACAGTCCGTAATCTGTTTTGGCGTACGGACCGCTGCACAGATAATCTCTGTCTTTCCATAAAATCCATAATTTTTATAGATCTTTACAATATTTTGAATATATTCCCGGCAGTCTTCTCCATTTGCCTCTTTCCAACCGATAAACGGCGATACAAACCTAGATCCGTTCTTTGCAGGAAGAATCGCCTGCGCTGCCGAAAAAATCAAGGTCACATTGGTACGGATTCCCATTTTCTCCAGTTTTCTGGCAGCGGCTACGCCGTCGATCGTAGCCGGAATTTTTATTACAAAATTCGGGCTGACTGCAGCTATTTTTTCCGCCTCTTCGATCATTTCTGCCTCTGCCTCAATATGCGGATTGATCTCTACCGAAACTGGAAATACGGATTCCCCTGTAAGCCCTTCTGCCTTGATCCATTCTGCGATATCGGTTATGGCTGTCATAAACGGCTTGCCGCTTAACATAATATGCTTTGGATTTGTAGTAACCCCGTCAATTCCAAAAGTCTCATACGCATACTTGATTTCATCCATTTTCGCACTGTCCAAAAAATATTTCATATTCATCCCCCTTTTTGTTGATTTTTGCAATTTTACCGATTAAACTGTTTTAAATACTGATAGAATAGCACAAAACACTTTTCATTTCAACAATAAATATAGATATTTTTACCAAATCGGTAATTTTCTCCGATATTTGTCAGAACATACGCTGCCCCATAGTGTTCAAAACCCTGCAGCATTACACAATACTATAATTTTATGAAAACAAATACATTATAAACATTGATCAATATAATTATGATCATCAGCGCCATAAATAATCGATCCACAATCTGATCTGTGATCTTTTTATGCCAGAACCGCCCATTGATGCCTCCGGCAATTCCCCCCGCTGCCATAAGCATCAGCATAGAGATTTCAAACTCAGGGATACTTCCTGCCACCACAGACGACAGCAGGCTTGCAGCCTGAGAATAAAAAATTACATAAAGAGAATTCTCCGCTGCAGCCTTGGCCGTCATAGAAAAGAAAAAGGATAAGACAATCAAATTGACCGGGCCTCCACCAATACCTAAAAACGAAGATAAAACACCCAGCCCCAGCCCGATCAGGCAGCATGCAGCCGGATTTTTTATATGATTTGTAGCTATGTGTTTTTTATAAATCGTATAAACAAGCGTTCCCATGGTGACAATCAGCAGGCATACCGCCTGTACGGCACCCACTTTGTCGGCACTTGAAAAAAAAGACGAAACATGGGAAAACAGCCATTTTCCCATTAAGCCGCCCGCTGCCGCACCGACCGCCAGCGGAAATCCGATCCTGCGGTCAACACGGGACTCTTTTTCTACGGCACTTTTTGACACAGAGTAAAACGCCATCGCAAGAACCGTACAACCAGATAAAAAACTAACTGTAGCGACATCCATCACATGAAAAGCATCCAGCACCGGCTTGATCAATACGCCTCCGCCTATTCCGCAGACCGTCCCGATCGCTGACGCCATAAAACAAACGGCAAAAAAAAAGATTCTCAGCATAGCCCCTCCCCGCTTTCCAGACACTTTACAGCTTTTTGTACATTGTGCCAGGTTTTGTGTGCTTTTTTACATATTTATTATGCTTTTTTCATTATAATCTTTCTGTTGCTGAAAATCCATTGATATGTTAATATAAAATACATAACAAAACCGTTATGATTTCTACATTTTGAAAGGACTCCTGCATGACGTTACGACACCTAGAGATCTTCATCGAAGTACGCCGCATGGAAAGCATCACAAAAGCAGCAAACAACCTGAATCTGGCACAGCCTGCCGTCAGCCGTGCCATCCGCGAGCTGGAGAGCTTTTACGGCACACAGCTGTTTGAACGGATGAACCGCAAGCTATATGTATCTCCCGCAGGCGAGCAGCTGTTTTTATATGCCAATTCGATTATCAGCCAGTTTTACGAAGCAAAAGACGTACTGACAGACCATAACTATGCTACAAAAATCCGCATCGGCAGCAACATCTCCTGCGGCCAGAGCCTCGTTCCAAAGCTGCTGAAGTCATTTGGCACCGCCTTCCCGGACATCCCGGTCTATTTAAAAGTATCCAATTCCAAGGAAATAGAAGAAGCACTGCTTTTAAACGAGCTTGATTTTGCATTTATGGACACGCCGAAAAAAACAGAATATTTTTACAGCCAAAAAATATGTGAAGACCAGATGCTTATGCTTGGCGCAGCTGACAGTCCCATCTCAAGCCTTACCCTGGACCAGCTGTCTGCCATCCCCCTATTAGTCAGAGAATCCGGCAGCGGCTCCAGGCAGATGGTTGACAGGCTCTTTGCACAAAACGGCACACCGCCTGTCATCGCAATGGAAAGCTCGAATGTATACAGCCTGAAAGAAATGTGCCGGGCCGGCTTTGGCATTTTAATACTGACCCAGTGCATGGCAGACTCATGGCCTGACCGCAGCGGCTTAAAAGAAATCCATCTGCAGGGACAATGCCTCAGCCGTTCTTACTGCTTTGTATACCACAAAAGCAAATATTTGACAAAAAGCATGAAGCATTTCCTTCATTTTGCCGCCAAAAATGTAAAAGGCAGCTGCCCACGTACGGACAAAAAAACATCAGCCGTATAAACAGCTGATGTTTTGCTATTCCACCATAATTGCATTAGGATAAATCCGCTCCATTCTGGCATCGTCAAAATGTTCGTCCATCCATACCTGCCAGGACTGTGTTACCTGCACGCCCTCCTGCCGCTGCCCATACCGCAGCAGCGCCAGGCAGGAAACGGCGATATTACAGCACATAAATATAATCAGTGCCCATGTAAACAGCTTTCCAAACAGCACCGGCAGTTTTTCGATCTGATCGGATATAAAAGGATAACAGCACTTAAACCACACGACTGCCGCAATCCCCCAGAAAAAACAGTACAGCAGGTTGATCCTGCCGCCCAGATTAAACGGAATCCCGCTATAATCCCAAAACACTGTGCCAAACATCATTTCGGTAAATACGCTGCAGAAATACTCATACGCCCCGCCGAGAAATGTCCCTATAAAAAACAGAAAACGGTCGGAGCGATTTCTATATTTATACAGCATCGCTGTCACCAGTGCAATGGCAAGCCCCCAGACAATGCTGAACGGCCCCCAGACCACACTGCTGCGGCTCATCCATACGCCCGCCGTAATCCGGCAGAACACCGTCTCTGCAAGATCACCTAAAAATGCTCCTGCAAAAAACAGCAGTACTACTTTATAAAATCCGCAGCCCTGTGCAAACGTGCCGAACGCTTCTTCCCACTCCAGCTGCTCCAATGCCTGGTATGCATTATGTATACGCCTTTCCACCTGCCCGGAGATCCATTTTCCAAGCCTTGCTGCCACATTAGCAAACTGGCTGTCCGCCGCTGCCCAGCGGTCCAGCTGCCCGCTTTTTCCTGTAATCAGCATATACGAAGCCAGCGCATCGATAAACAGTCCGATCAAAAGCACCCAGATCAGCAGATTCCTTAAAACCTCCGGTACAAGGCCGTATATTTTTACGAGAAACAGATTTCCCCATTTCACGCAGGCATAGCCCAGAACGCCCCATACCAATGCCATAGGCGCACAGATATATCCGTCCAGATGAAAACGGAACTTCGAATAATCCCACCATCTTTCATGATAATACTTTTCGATTAAATGTCCCGCTATCCATTCAAAAGAAACGGAGTAGATTATGCTGCCCAAAAACAGCCAGAGACCCGTCACCTCATAAAGGCCGACCGACATTAATACAGGCGTTATTCCATAAATAATACAAAACGGCCCGTTAATTACACCCCTGTTTACAAATTTTTTCTGCCGAACCGCTGCTGCTGCCGTCTCTAACACCCAGCCTAAAAAGGAATAGGCAAAAAACAGCCAGAGCAGTTCGTATCCTGTGTACCTCATAACATCTCCCTTGCATTTGTATATATTTTTCACTCATAAAATACGGTGAATTTTTATTATAACACATCCCAGGGATTTTTATCAAAATATATATTTTATTTATAAACAGCGGTGTAGTTTTTTGTCTGTATTCAGTCTGGAGCATGTTAGAAAAATGCTTTCCGTGAGATATGCTTCACAGAATGTCTCTAAAACAGGCTACATCCTGCGTATGTTTGTGTTGATTAAATAAATCCTTACCGATATCCAGTAGCAGAATAAGAAAAACAAAAAAATAACCCCCAGGCTGACCAGCCGTACCCCGGCCAGGCTTACATACATCATGTTTTCCAATGCATGCACGGAAAAGTAAGAAGAAACTGCCATTACGGCAAACGGCAGTGCATAGGCTGCCAAAAGCTCCCGCCCTATCGCATGTTTTAATGTCGGATAAGAACATCCCAGCTTTTGTAATACCGCATAGCGCTCCTGATCTTCAAATGCATCGTTATACAGTTTCATAAACAATATGCTGCCGCCGGCCATAATAAATACCATAAACATAAACACGCCCAGCGAATACAAAACCTTAATCCATGCCACATCTTTTCCTACATCATCCGCTCCTGTGACAATCCTGGCTGTATATTCGTCTTCTGCACTGCTTACCAATTGATCCAGCGCTTTTATAGAAGCCTTATAGTTATCGGCATCCTTTATTTTATAATTATATGCGTACAGTTCCTGCCCCAATGGACGCAGCCTGTCGTATTCCGCCTCGTTAACGATATACAAAGACATGCTCTCCTGCAGATATCCTAAATATGGCTCATTGACCGCCGCTGCCTGCCTGTAATCTTTTCCCAAAATACGGACTGAGAATCCTGACTTTTCTGTAATCAGGGACAGCAGATACAAATGTTCCGCCTCTATGATTTCCGTATCCTGCAGCTGGTCCAGCTCAAAGGCAAGCCCTGCCTCTTTTGCCAGCTGCTTTACCTGTGTCCATGACAGCAGCACAAACTGCTTATCCGGCTGCTCCCTTTGGGCCGCACCATCTTCTTCCTGATCCTGTATCATCAGCAGTGAAATACTCGTACCATATGCAAGCTCATTCTCCTGCTCAATCAATCTGCGCGCGTCCTGATCCAGATCACTCCGGCTGCTCAGCAGCTGATATGTATAAGTATTTCTAAAATGCACAATATTTTCATACCTGCCCCTGAGCGCAAGGCTTGCAGCGAGCGCCGTCACTGAGCAGAGCATCAGTATACAGACCATCGCATAGGAACGATAATTCTTTTTCATTCGAAAAACCAGCTGATTCACCCACAGATTTCTTTCGTTGCGGTATAAAAAGGCTTTATTTCTGGCCAGTCCTTGAAAAATCATCGGCAGAAAGCCGCCGAACAAAAAATAAATGCCGATAATAACCAGGATAACTGCCAGCAGGGCATTCTCCAATACCTCCTGCCCTCCCTTTTTCACTGCCAGCCAGTAGCCTGCTGCCAAAATTCCAATACCCGCGGCTGCTTTCAGCATTAAAATCACAATCGGCTGACGCACATACTCATTCTGCCGGCTGGCAGAAACAAGCTTTAACACACTGCTTCTTACAATGCTGATATATCCCCCGCATGCAAAAAACAAATAAACTGCCAGATAAAATGCCGCCGTAATCAGCACAGGCTTTATATGAACATGAAACCCGATATCTACCGTAATTTCTGACATCGAAAGCACAATCATCTGAAAAAGCTTTGTCGTAAGTATTCCAAATCCGATACCGACCGCCACCGTCACAATGCCCACCATTGCCATCTCGATCATATACAGCTTTCCTATTTTCTGATTGGTCAGCCCCATAAATACATATATGCCGATTTCTTTTTTTCTCCGGTTTAAAAACACATTGGTCGCATATCCGGTAAAAAATACCATAAATACGCCAAGCACGGCCGATACCGTCTGTACAAGCATATCACTGTACGATTTATTATGCTCTCCCATTACAGCGAACGCCTCTGAATATACAAGATTTTGGAAGTTCAAAAAAATCAGGATTGTAAATGACAGCGATAAAACTAACGAAATATAATGCTTAAAGCTGCTTTTCACATTTCCCCATGCAAGCTGAAACATGCTCATGACAATCCTCCTCCCTCTGCACCGGCTTCACATTCCCTTCTCATAGAAGCCTGCAGCTCGATAATGCGGTCATAAAACTCCCGCCGGCTGCTGCCCCTGCTGATTCTGCACTTCATCATGCCGTCACTTAACAGATACACATCCTTTGCATAAGAAGCACTGAAGGCATCATGCGTAACCATTAAAATCGATGTCCTTCCCTGCTCATTGACCCGGCGCAGGCATTCCAGCAGATCCTTGCTGGAGGCGGAATCCAAAGCCCCTGTCGGCTCATCCGCAAATACAATCTCCGGCTCCGTAATCAGCGCCCGGCATGCCGCACCGCGCTGCTTCTGCCCGCCCGAGAGCTGATAAGGATATTTGTCCAGATGATCGGATAAGCCAAACGCCCTTGCCAGCTCCCTGACCTTTAATATGCAGTCCCTGCTGTCTGTTCCGTTTAATGACAGCGGCAGCGCAATATTATCCTGCAGCGTCATCGTATCCAGCAGGTTATAATCCTGAAAGATAAATCCGATTTTATCCCGCCTGATCTGCGACAGCTCCCTATTGGATACCATTGTAATATCCTTGCCCCCGATCAGCACGCTGCCCTGCGTCGGCTTATCAATCGAAGATAATATATTAAGAAGCGTCGTCTTGCCGGAACCGCTCGGCCCCATAATAGCAATAAAATCATGTTCCAGAATTGTTAAATCTATTCCCTTTAACACTCTTGTGCGAAACCCGCGGTTCCCATAATCCTTTGTCAGGTTTTTGATTGCTGCTACTACTTTTTCATTTTGACTGTTCATTTCAAATCCCTCCTTGCAGTACTATTATAGGAGAGATTTTGCAAAAAATCCTTACATCCATGTTACATTGCGGGGGTGAACCTTACATTTTTTGTAAGAATAAGCAGTTTATTGTCTGTATAATGGGGTTAAAACCCTCGCCTTTAGGCGAAACCTTTAGG
>CAJUHV010000052.1 GCA_910586445.1 uncultured Eubacterium sp. | reverse complement strand
CAGCGGGTGTCTTTATTTTGTGCAATATTTGGTATTTACTCATTTATAGTTTTAAATAAAAAGGTGAGGACATGGATTATGGTAACGAAAAATAAATTAGTGAAAAAATATGGAAGTGAAAAAGCTGTAAACAAATTTGTTCTGATCATTATCACAATTATTAACATGTTTTTATTTTTTGGCTACATAGGAGATTATGCGCAGGGTAACATCGGGTTCGGCTTTATGCTGACAGTGGACCTTTCGGTCATAGTTTCGATGGCAGCTTGTTTTTTTGTTTATTTCCGTAAAAAAGACAGTGCGGTATTTAAGTATGTTTCGGTAGCCGGATATATGGTCGTCTATGGGCTGGCAGTATTTGGTGCACAAAATGATCTGGTATGCATGATGGTATTCCCGTTGACGGTTATTTATATTTTGTATTATGATTTTAAATTGATTCTGGGAATTGCAGTAATATTCGGCGGGATCAATGTGGCTGATTTGATTTATATAGGCGCGGTGCTTGGGCATATGCATTCGGGTGCGCCGTTAAATACCTCATCATTTCTGCTGCAGGGCGCGTCAATTATTGTGTACCTGATTGTGCTCTGCGGCACGACACAGATTTCAAATGATAATAACTCAAAAAAGATCGCCAGCATAAATCAGGAAAAAGAAAAAAGTACTCATCTGCTGGATGAGGTGTTAAATATAGCCGCTCTGGTAAAGCAGAACTGCAACGAGGCAGCGGAGCATATCCGGCAGCTGAGCCAGTATGTAGATTCCACCGTATCTGAGCTGCATGGAATTGCAGAAGGAAACAGCAATAATGCAGACAGCATTGAACAGCAGACAGTGATGACAGCAAATATCCAAAGCATGATTTTAGAGACAAAGCAGATGTCGGATGAGATGCTGGCCATGGCAGAAAGCTCCGGAGGGGCTGTCAGGGATGGACAGCAGGCAGTAGACAGCCTGCAGGTGCAGGCACACAAAACAAGGGAGGCAAATGAGCAGGTGGTGTCTGTGGTTGGCAGCCTGATTTCAAATGCAGAGACTGTAGAAGAGATTACGGAACAGATCTTTTCGATTTCGAACCAGACAAACCTGCTCGCGCTTAATGCGTCTATAGAGAGCGCAAGAGCCGGAGAGGCAGGAAAGGGATTTGCTGTCGTATCAGAGGAAATCCGTGTACTTGCAGACGGTACCAGAAACCTTACAGAACGGATACGGGGAATTGTAGATGAATTAAAAAGAAATGCAGATACCGCAAAAAATACAGTGAATCATGTCATTGCGGCAACAGATACGGAGCATGAGATGATTACAAATGCGAGCAGCCAGTTTCATGAGATCGGCAGCCGCATGGAAGGACTGCATGGCAATGTGCAGGAGATTTATAAAAAAATCGAGGAGATCCTGGAGTCTAATAATGTTATCGTAGACAGCATACATCATATTTCTGCGGTCAGCGAGGAAGTGACAGCTGGCACGCAGCAGGCAGAAGAGCTGGGAGCTGACACCAGCCGCAAAGCAGAACAGGCACGGGGATTGATGATGGGGCTGCTTGAGACAGTAAAGGCAATCGATAAGTATTTATAAAAATTGTTTTGACAACTAATAAAGAGGAGCTGGGAGACATTGGTTTTTATTGGTAAATATCTGCTGGCAGTGAATGCGGCCGCATTTATTTTATTTGCTGCCGATAAGTGGAAGGCCGTTCATAAAAAATGGAGAATACGGGAGTTTACGCTGCTGGGGCTGGCTTTTGCAGGCGGTTCGGCAGGGGGACTGCTGGCAATGCATGTCTTTCGGCATAAAACGCAGAAGACGGCTTTTAAAATTGGAATGCCGATGATGCTGGCTGGGCATGCTGCATTAATGATTTATGTCATTTGGTATTTTAATTAAAATCCGGTATGCTGCCTTGACAAAGCGACAATTGTGTCGTATAATATGAAAAATACAAACGTGTCGTTTATGAAAAGGAGGAAATAAAATGGAATTTATTTTAAGAAAATGGCAGCCGGAGGACGCACGAGATCTCGCAGAGGCAGCAGATAACCCGAAAATAGCAGGCAATCTGCGCAACGTATTTCCGAATCCGTATCGGTTAGAGGATGCAGAATGGTTTATCAATGACTGCATTTCAAAGGGAGACGAAGCGCAGAGCCTTCAGATCACCCGTGCCATAGTGGTGGATGGAAAAGCTGCGGGCGGCATAGGCATAACCGTAAAGGACGACGTATTCGCAAAATCAGCGGAGCTTGGATACTGGCTGTGCGAAGATTACTGGCGGCAGGGCATCACTTCCCGGGCTGTAAAAATGATATGCAAAGAAGCGTTTGAAAAGTTTGATATTGTACGTATATTTGCAGAGCCGTTTGATTATAATGCAGGTTCAAGAGGCGTTTTGGAAAAAGCAGGATTTACATATGAAGGCACAATGCGCAACGGGATATATAAAAACGGAAAAGTCCATTCTTACTGCGTGTATTCACTGCTGCGGGAGGAGGCAGATCTGTAAAGCAGTATAAAAGTGCAGGCAGGAAAGAAAATGAAAAGTTCTGTGAAGCATTTTAAAAGTGCAGGCAGGATAAGAAAATAGAAAGAACGGTGAACATTCTATAAGGACAGACGGGTTAGAAAATGGAATGATATATGAAGCATTCTATAAGGACAGACAGGAAAGAAAATGGAATGATATATGAAGCATTCTATAAAGACAGACAGGAAAGAAACAGGAAAAATCCGAATCCATAAAGACAGATAGAAAATAAGCAAGGAGAAATACGTAATGGGGGATAAGGCAGAAAGAACAAAGGAAAAAATTCGACAGGAGGCGTACCGGCTGTTTGCAGAGAAAGGTTTTAAAGGAGTAACGATGTCGGATATATGCGAAAGGACAAAACTGAGCAGAGGCGGACTGTACCGGTATTATAGCGGAACGGAGATGATTTTTTCCGAAATACTTTCTGAAGAATATGTCATCGCTGACCGCATAGAAAGACAGGAGCATGCAGCAGCGATTCTGGAGGATATGCTTAGTGAAATAAAAAGCGAAATTTTGGATAAGGAGAAGTCGTTAAGTCTTGCGATCTATGAGTATGCGAGCCTCGGGAGTGAGGAATTTTTCGTGGAGATAAATGAAAAGGCCAAGAGGCGCTGGATCAGCCTGATTGAGTATGGAATGCAGACGGGAGAATTTAAGCCGGTGAATGCAGAGCGCGTGGCGCAGATGGTGCTGTATTATTATCAGGGGCTGCGTATGTGGTCTCGGGTAATACCGTTTGATGCACGGACTGCGGAGCATTATGTGGAGATGATTCGGGAGGTGCTGGGTATAGACGGAAATTAGAACGGGCTGTATATTTGTAATGAAAATATAATGAAAAATATTGATTTGTTCATTGCAATTGCATATAATAATGTAAAAAAGAATAGGGTGATAAATATGGCACAGATCGTAAATGTTAATTTCCGTATGGATGCAGAATTAAAAAAAAGTATGGAACAGACATGTTCTGAGCTGGGAATGTCAATGACAACAGCATTTACCGTTTTTGCAAAAAAAGTCAGCCGTGAAAAACGAATTCCCTTTGATGTATGTGTCGATCCATTTTATTCTGAAACCAATATGCGTTATTTAGAAAAAATAGCGCGTGATGTTGCACAGGGGAAGGCGCATTTTGCCGAGCATGAGCTGTCAGAGGTGGATGAGTAATGCGGCTGCTTTGGGAAGATCGGGCATGGGATGATTATCTCTATTGGCAGACACAGGACAAGAAGACGTTGAAACGCATCAATGCATTGATCAGTGATATAAAACGTACTCCCTTTGAGGGCAGGGGAAAGCCGGAGCCGCTTAGAGGGGATTTGAGTGGATATTGGAGCAGGCGTATTGATGAAGCCAACCGAGTTGTTTATTTTGTACAGGAAGGAACGGCCTATGTGATTTCCTGTCGAGGACATTATGAGAATCATATTTAAAATATGCGAAAGCAGCATACAACATCTGCATGCATATTCCGGCAATAGACGGGGCTGTCGCACTAAGCAAAACATATACAAGATATAGTATAGAAGAATCATTTATACTAGCTATATCTTGTATCATTTTTCTTAGTGCGACAGCCCCGTTTTACTATGCGTTCTGTAAGCTTTTTTAAACGTTAACTGCAAAAAATGCAGCATTTAAGAAAAAATGTCACTTGAATGCAATAATCTGGTAAGCTATAATTATTTAAATAAATTTAATAGACAAATAATCCGGGATATTTTGTAATACAAATCATAAAATATAAAATTATAAATTAAATAAAAATATAATTATACTATTGACTTTTTATGGTGTGAGTGTTAATATGTACCTATAGCAGATCTTTCACATTAAGGCTGACAGATCAGGCTTTAGATGGCAGGGAATAGCTGCAGATATGCCTTGCGCGGTATAATATCAAATGACATATGCAACATGCGATGGGGTGAGAGGAGGCATGTACTATGAAGAAATTATGGTCAGCAGCAGCTGTATTTGCAATCTTAGCAGTAATGGTATTGGGTGCGTATACGGAAAACAGGGCAGATGGCTCTGCTTTAAATTTTCCAAATGTGGAATGGGGCATGACATGGGAAGAAGTGATGACGGCAGCCGGCATTGCCGAAGAAGATGTCTTGGGTGATAATGCCCAGGGCCGGTTTAGCTCGAGATACGGGGTGGCTGAGTACGAGGTATTTGGACAAAAAGCAGACAGCGTGCTCTTTGACATGATTGATCTGGGAAGCGGGACACAGAGGCTGACTATTGTGATGATAAATTATCCAGATGATGCAGATATGGACCGAGTACTGCAGGAAATGACGAAATCCTATGGCAGTCCTGTACCTGAGCTTATTAATTATGATATTTTCAGCTCGATTGACTCATCAGGTGAGGCAAAGTCTCTGTATTCGAAGCAGTATGCAGAATCAGAAAAAATGAAAATATGGGCTGGCAGTCCGCTGAATGAAGTGGTTCCAAAGGAGCAGGAGCAGGCTTATATGAAAACGTGGCAGGAGAAGATCTATTCTCAGGAAGGCAGCAGCTCATTCCAGCGTGGCCTGACCGATGATCAGTGGGATGAATTTACGAAAAATGCCAGAATGGCCATGGTTCTTTGGATGAATGAAGCAGATGAGAACAAAGGCGGAAACAGGGTTTATCTTAATGCATATATAGATCAGGCATTTGATGAGATTACAAGACGTATTTCAGAGCAGTAGATATGATAAATATTCTGCTGCCGTCATTTTATAAATATTAACAGGCAGCAGAATACTGTAATTGACGGGAGGTGCTGCGTATGAAAAAGATACAGGTTATGATAGGAATTATTTTTGCAGCTGTGTTTTTAAGTGCATGTGCACAGAAAGAGCCGGACAGCGCTGGAGCGTGTCTTAAAAATCATTCCTGCGATCTGTACTCCCCACTTAGCGGATAATCTATCCCAAATTTAATCAACATAGCCCGCTATGCCTCATAAATTTGGGATAAATTCTCCACCAAGTGTGAAGCACATCTCACAGAAAGCATTTTTAAGACATGCTCCAGCCTTCAGTTTCCGGGACTGAAATGGGGAATGAATCAAGAAGAGGCATTTCAGGCAGCGGGCATTAAAGAAGATCTGGCGGATTATAGTTCTGAAGCTGGATTTGGGTCAGCATATATTGTAGAAGGATATGAAGCGTTCGGGGAAGAGTCGTATAGAACGAATTTTTGTTTTCTGGATGTGGGAGACGGGGTAACCTCTTAAATTTTAAAAGGCAGTCATTTTAACGATTTAGACATCGTAAAGTGACTGCCTCTTGAGGCAGGCTTTTCAGCCTTGATTGGATGACAGGATTCTGTATAATTGAAATCGATGTTATGTTAACTATACACAAAATTTGAAACAGTCTCTATATTTCAATGTAAGAATTTTCTAACAAGTTCCTATAATATCAGCTTTCCGCACCGCGCAGGCGTTCTGCGAAAACTTCTAATATCAGCTTTCCGCACCGCGCAGGCGTTCTACTAAAACCTCTTTAGAAAAACTATGCATAGATACAAAGGTGATCACAAGCGGTACAAGTGTCAATACACCCGCATAAGCCAGAGCAAAAACTGTCGGGAATCGAAATGCCATGTAAAATGCGCCGTTTTTATACAGGAGGCTGCTTAATGCATAGCCGCACAATGTACCGATTGTCATTGTCACGCCGACAGTGATTGTGATTAGAAGCAGGCTTTCGCTGAGCAGCATTTTTCGAATCTGCCCTTTTGTCATGCCGATGGATTCAAGCATGGAAAGCTCCTGCCTGCGGGTGACGATATTTGTAATAAGCGTATTTATCATGCTTAGAATGCTGAACATCATAATAAATATGCCGAGTCCGCTGATTGCTCCAAAGATCTGGCTCGTTGCCTGTGCATCTGCAGCTTTTTTGTCTGCAAGTGTCGAAAGAGCTAATACAGTGGTTTCATTGGTTATATTGGTCAGAGATTCTCCGACGGCTGCTTCTTTTTCCGGTTCGGCAGATATAAGCAGATCAGTGTTTAAGTTTTCGTATGGCACCAGATCTGCAATGGTCTGTTCCGGCATTAAAAACCATCCATCCAGACTACCATTATCAATGATATACTGCCGGTTTAAAATCCCCAGAATCGTCACTTCTTTTTCTGCCATTTTGCTGCCGTCATAATAATGGAGGATAATCTGATCGCCTGCAGCAAATTTCCAGCCGTATACTTCTTCTACGGTGTCGTTGTCTGCTGCAAGAATATAGTCACCGCTTATCAATTTTTCGTATTCTGCGCTGCCGCTCTCCAGATACCTGCTTAAATCATTTAGTTTTTCCGCAGCCAGAGGCGTTAATACATCATAGGTATTGTATACGTCATTTTTTGGACAATCGAAATAGAGTCCCATACGCTTGATTTCCTGTATCTTTTTTACGCCGTCCAGTTCAGAGATTTTATTTATCAGCTCACCGCCCAGCGGTGTTTCTGCCTGCAGGCCGCCCAGCCCGTATTCGTTCAGCTCAATGGCGGACTGGGAATACGTAATATGAAATTCTGCGTCTTTAAAATATCCCTGTCTGGAATACTGATCCCTGTTAAAGGATGACATGTAAACAGCAGCGGTCATAAACAGGATTCCGCCCAGAGCCAGAGAAAGCATTGTAATTACGGTTTTCTTTCTGTTTTTTGAAAAGTTCATCATGCCTAAGCCGAGCGGTGTCAGGCTGCGGCACATTTTTCTGCCGGCAGTTTTTTTCATGCCGTCCTGCGGCACGTAGCGCAGCGCCTCCATTGGAGAGACGGCGGCAGCGAGCCGTGCGGGCCTGCGGATAGAAATCATTGTAACAATGTATACAATGGCAGATACGAGGGCAGCAATGATCAGGCTGTTAAGCAGATGAAAGCCATCCGGGATCATCAGGTATCCGGCAAATGTGCCGATGATTATACCGAGCGGGGCAGAGCGTATGTACAGCAGCCTGCCTTCCTTGGAAACAAATTTCTTGATCTGCTTTCTTGTCATGCCGATCGTACGAAGCTGTCCAAACTGGTGGACTCTTCCAATGACTGACAGATAAAAGACACCGTAAATAACTAAAATACAGGCAAGCAGAATCACAGATCCTGCCAGTCCGTAAATCATAACAGACTGTGTATTCACGGACAGCGAGTCAAGAAATGCTTTTGACGGGTTTATATTTTTTCGTTCAATGCCTGCTTCAGAGCCGATCAGGTAAATCGTTTCTTTGCAGTCCGCAGCAGACATGCCCGACACATCGTACAGCCTGGCATGCACTTCATACGGCATATTTTTTAGCTGGCTGCCGTTTTGGGCATAGCTTTCGGAAAAAAACACGGAAAATTGTTTTATGGTGTCGCTGCCTTTTAAGATTCCTGATACGGTAAAAGTTTCCGTACAGCCGTCATAAAAAGAAAACGTTACGCTGCTGCCGATCGAAGGAGCGATGCCCATTTTATTTAACAGTGCTGCCTGCACGGCAATTTCGTTTTCTGCCTCAGGCAGGCTGCCGTCCAGCAGTTCTCCGATCTGGATCTGGTCAGACAGCTCGTTTACGTAAAACGGCATGATATCGTATCCATTCATCTGGGAGAGTATGCCAGTTTTGACACGGATCTGATAACCGAGGCGGCCGTCATTAGAAAGCAGCCTGACCTGCTCGTCGGTAAGGTTATAGTAAGACGCCTGCTGCCTGTGTGAGAGATCGTTTTTCGTCCTCTGCTTTTGTCCTGCTGCAAACATCAAAATAGCTGCCAGCAGGGAGGCGGCGAGTATGATCGTAATCATGACAAAGGTATTGCGCATACGGCTGGATTTTAGGCTCTGCTTTGTCATCTGGGTAATCATATTTGACGTAATATTTGTTCTGTTCATGTTAGCGGCCTCCTTGTGCATGGATCTGTCCATCTTCGATACGGATTCTTACATCTGCCATCTGGGCAATCTGTGGATTGTGCGTGATCATCACGATTGTCTGGTTAAATTTTTCACTGGTCATTTTTAATAGGTTTATGACTTTATCGCTCGTGCGGCTGTCAAGGTTTCCGGTCGGCTCATCTGCTAAGATCATGGCAGGCTTTGATACCAGTGCACGGGCAATGGCTACCCGCTGCTGCTGGCCGCCGGACAGATGGCTGGGATAATTCTGCAGTTTTCCGTCCAGCTCCAGAAAATGCACGATCTTTTCTAAAAACTTTTGATCCTCCAGCTTTCCGTCCAGACGGACAGGCAGTACGATATTTTCATAAGCTGTCAGGTATGGGATTAGATTGTAGTTTTGAAAGATAAAGCCGATGCGCTGGCGGCGGAATACGGTAAGCTGCTCTTCGCTCAATTTTTCAAGATTCTTGTTTTCTACCTGCACACTGCCCGAAGTAGGCGTGTCTAATCCGCCAAGCATGTTCAGCAGCGTTGACTTGCCGCTGCCTGACGTGCCGATAATTGCGACAAACTGGCCGCTTTCTACAGATACGTTTACATCATCTAATGCTTTTACAAGGCTTTCGTCTCTGCCGTAATATTTTTTCAAATGGGATGCATTTAATATAGTCATAGAAGTTCCTCCTTTGGTTTCAGCTGCTTTTGATATGCACATTATATTCCATAGAAAAAAATACACAAGCAGAGGCGCATATTCTAATATCCACGCTGCAAAAACTAAGATATGAAGGCTGCTGCATAGATTTTTTGCTGGCACGTATTTCAAAAATGATTTCTGTGAAATGTACCCAGAGGACATGATACAGAGGGCGGAGTTGATTAAATTTGGGATAGAAAAAGGTCTGTGCCTCATTTGCTGCACAGACCAATATTATTTGCTTTTACGGCCTAACTTTGGAAACGTTTTCTTTGTTCTGACAAAAAGTCCGGTGCGTCAAAATAATCGATTTTCATCGCATGCTTTACTTCTGACAGCGTATCTGCTGCTGTCTGCTTTGCGGCTAGGCTGCCCTTTTTAAGGATCTCATAGACGCCTGCGATATCTTTTTCATACGCTGCCCTTTTTTGACGGATCGGGCTTAACTCTTCCTGCATGACACGGTTTAAAAATTTCTTGACTTTGACATCGCCCAGCCCGCCGCGCCTGTAATGATCCTTCAGCTCATCCAGATTGGCATATTCCGGCAGGTATTCTGCGAAATGCCCGTCATTGCTGAATGCATCCAGATAAGTGAATACTGTATTGCCTTCCAGCTTTCCGGGATCTTGTACGCGTATGTGGTCAGGGTCTGTATACATGGACATGACTTTTTTCTGCACGTCTTCTTCCGGGTCTGACAGGTAAATGCAGTTGCCCAGAGATTTGCTCATCTTTGCCTTGCCATCCGTACCCGGCAGTCTGAGACATGCTTCATTTTCCGGCAGAAGAATATGCGGTTCTACAAGCGTCTCTCCGTAGACGGAATTAAACTTATGCACAATCTCCCTTGTCTGCTCCAGCATAGGAGCCTGATCCTCGCCGACCGGCACGGTCGTAGCTTTAAATGCTGTAATATCAGCTGCCTGGCTGATCGGGTACGTAAAAAATCCAACCGGTATGCTTGTTTCAAAATTGCGCATCTGGATTTCTGATTTTACAGTCGGATTGCGCTGGAGCCTGGATACCGTCACCAGATTCATATAATAAAAGGACAGCTCGGTCAGCTCCGATACATGCGACTGTACAAAGATCGTAGACACTGCCGGATCTATGCCGATTGACAAATAGTCAAGTGCCACTTCCATAATGCTGTCGCGGATTTTTGCCGGATTGTCCGCATTGTCTGTCAGCGCCTGCGCATCTGCGATCATAATAAAGATCTGGTCAAATTCACCGGAATTCTGCAGCTCTACACGCCGCTTTAATGAACCTGCATAATGTCCGATATGCAGCTTTCCCGTCGGACGGTCGCCCGTTAAAATTATTTTTTTATGGTCTGCCATTCTTTCCTCTCCATTTTCTATTTTACATATAAAGTAATTCCTAAAGTATCAGATCATCAATTTTGTCCGCTCCTTGCTTCTGGCAATGCGTTCATTCATCCTGCGGAATGATATGCTCATCGCAAGGCCGATCCACAGTGCGACAGGCAGAAACGCTGCCAGATTCCACATGTTTTTTTCATATGATGTTTTATATATGCCGCCTACGGTTTCTTTCAAAGCATTCATCGCATATGGAAATGGCAGAAAGTCGTAAATCTGCTGGTAGATCTCGGGAAGGACTTCCTTTGGAAATGTGCCGCCTGCACCTGCTACCTGCACGACCATGATTACGACTGCAAGCGCCTCTCCGATATTGCCGAATGCATACGTCAGTGAATAAATAAGCAGCGTAAAAACAAAGCTGGACAATGCTGCCGCGCACCAGAATAACAATGGGTGCTTACACTGTATTTCTAAAAAGAACAAATCGCCCAGTACGCAGATCAGTGTCTGTATCTGTCCTATAAAAAAGAATACGGCATACCGTCCGAAATATTCCTGATAATATTTTACATTTTCAGCTCCTGCCACAGGCGGTACCTTTGTATGAATAATCGCTGCCAGAATCAGCGCGCCGACCCAGATCGCGAGTACTGTATAAAATGGAGCCATCTGTGAACCGTAGTTATTTATTTCAAATACACGCTTCGTCTCTAAATCCACTGGAGTTGAAAAAAACATCCCGATTTTTTCCGGTTCATTTTGAAGGATCTGTACGGCCTGCTGCAGCATTTTACTGTCGCCGATGCCGGATAGGCTGGATTCCAGCGCGTCAATCTGTGTACACAAATCCCGGAGCAGCCTGCGCATGTCCTGCAGGCTGCCCCTGCCGTCTTCCATCAGCAGAATGTAATCCCGCAGGCGGATATTTGCAGTCTCAATGCCGGATGTCCCAAGCGCAGCGGCTGATGATAAAAGATTTAAGTCGGTATGCAGATCTTCGATGACTTTCTGATTTAAATCGGCCATGCCCTTCATTGTCTCCAGCGAAGCCTCGCTTATCGATAAGACGGTGCCCAATGACCGGCGGAAATTCTGGATTTCTGCTTTTCGTTCTTCCAAGCCTGCAATAATCCGGCCGATCAGATCATCTCCGTCCGTACCTTCCAGCATGCTTCCGATCCGGGCAGCCAGTTCTGTAATCGTGCGGAATACGGTACTGTTTACCTGTGTCTCTACCGCTGTTTTGGCTTTTCCGGTAATCTTTGTGGCTATGGCATTCTTTTTTTCATTTTCAAAATAAGAGATCCTGCCGCCTTTTATCCTGCCTTCGATAATGCCGGTTATGCTTTTGGTAAAATCCTGCGGTATAATCAGTGCGGCATAATATTCCCCGCTGTATACGCCGTTGAATGCTGTCCGCTCATCCTCCGGGAATACCCATCCGATCGAAGTATTTTCATGCAGCGCATTTACGACCGAGTCTCCGACCGACAGCTTTATGCCGGATACTTCCGTGCCCTGATCTTTTGAAAAGACCGCGATCTTTAGATTGGATGTCGCGCTTTCGCTGTATGGGTCCCAGTTTGAGTGGATATTAAACCATGCATACAGGGAAGGGATGACGCAGAGTCCCATAAGAATTACCAGTGCCACGACATTTGTATGAAGGCTTTTTAGATCTCTCAGCATGATTTTTATAATGTTACTCATAGTGCGTATCCTTTCGCGTTATATCTGCGGGCTTTTCGCCCTGCTGCAGTATCTGCCGCATTTTCCGGCGTCTGAGAGACTTTTTTTCATCGAGCTGATCAAGCAGCTGTGAAACAGC
Source organism: uncultured Eubacterium sp. (assembly GCA_910586445.1). Lineage (GTDB taxonomy): Bacteria > Bacillota > Clostridia > Lachnospirales > Lachnospiraceae > Eubacterium_J. The sequence goes on along the minus strand of CAJUHV010000052.1, from coordinate 15,527 downwards.
TTTTTCAAACTCTTCGAGATCTGTGCCGACCAGTCCGTCGTGCGAAAAGTCTTCGCTGCCTGCGTATCTTGAAAGCCTTTCTTTTACCTGGAAATCCATATATTCTATATAAATCATATATGCAGCAGTTACAAACAGTGAAAGAACCCATAGGACCAGGAAAACAGCTTTCTCACCCTTGGTTAAAAACAGCAGCGCAAAGAACAGCATAGGTATGAAAAACAGGCAGTGTATCCCGTTTTTGATACGCTCTTTATTGGCTGCGTGCAGCTTTTCTTCTTCCTGCACAAGCTGGCGCAGGATCTGCTTATAGTGTTCATTTTCCATGCGCAGCTGTTCTTCTAGCGGTGAACATTCCTGCTGCGAATCATGTGCCTGCTGCGGGCCTGCTGAAGGCTGACCGGCATGCGGGCTGTGGTCGCCTGTATGCCCTGAATTATCCGGCTGCTGCCATAAATGTTCCATAATGTCCCTTTCCGAAATATTTTGAAAACTTTAAACATATGCGTATGTGATGTAATTATTGGCTGATATACGTGTTCTGAAAATCATCCATATCTTACATCATCTTTGTATCTTCCATCCGCTGTTCCATAAAATGTGCAAATCTGCGAAATGGCAGCCGTACTGCCAGTCCTAGCAAAAGTGCCGCTGCTGCGAAGACCAATAGCCGCAGCAGGTACAATGCATAATCATGCTCATACATGCCTGCAACAGCTTCACGCATAGCATTGATGGCATATGGAAACGGAAAAAAGATATACAGTTTCTGGTAAAATATCGGAAGGATTTCGATCGGGTAGGTGCCGCTGGAGCCTGCGATCTGGATCACCATCAGCACGACGACTACTGCCTTGCCGATATCTCCAAAGGAAATTGTAAGTGCATATATAAGCAGTGAGAAGGTCAGGCTGGTAACAAGTGCCGCAAATAAAAAACGGCGCGGATACTGGCACTGGATGTGCAGCAGATAAAAATTGCCCCACACAGTGATTACTGCCTGCAGCATTGCCAGTACAAAAAACAGCAGATACCTGCCAAAAAACAGTTCATACGGCTTTGGCTGATCCAGCCCCTCTTCCTGTGCTTTTACTTTTATCAAGGAAACTAATATAACGGCTCCTACCCAGAGTGCGAGTGTCGTATAAAATGCAGCGACGCCCGATCCGTAATTGGCTACCGGATAAACGGACTGTGTTTCAATCGAAACAGGCTGTGCAAAAAAGGCTCCGTATTCTGCTGAATTTCCCTGCATAAAGTCTAAAAAGCTCTGGATAAACTGTGTCTCGCTGATACCTTTTACAAGCGCTGCCATTTCATCCAGCCTGCGGCTTACCGCGTTCAGCTCCTTTTTCATGCTTGAAAAGCTCTGGTTTGTCAGGCTGACGGCAGTAGTTCCGTTTTTCAAAATCATGCCCAACAGGTCGATATCGCCCATAAGATTTCCGGTGACGCGTGTAATATCCGATGAGATCTGAAGCAGCTCATTGCCCAGCATCGAAAGCGACTGGCTTACCGTAGTCTGCAGCACCTGCTGGACAGCTAAGATCTGCTGTTCCATCTGGCGCTGTATCTGAGACAGCATCCCGGTATCTTCGGTGTCCTGATTGGCTGCTATTCTTGTAATCATATCCTGCAGCACCTGTGACTGGTTCTGCAGCTGCGTCAATACAATTCCCGGTGATACATTTAGAGTCGCTGCATTTATGGATTGAAGCGAACCGATTAATTCGTCTAAAGAACTTTTTGCGTTTGAGAGATTCTCACTCAGCTTTTGGTATACTGCATTTTTTTGTGCAGCCGTTTCTGCCTTCTGCGCCTGTTTTAATTCGTTCAGCGCGTTGCCGACGGACTGGAGCGCCTGTGTATTGCCTGCGTGCAGCTTGTCCGATAATGCCTGTACATCTGGCACATCTCCTGCCTCCTGCTGTACGCTGTCCAGGTGGCTTCGTATGGTATCCAGATCGCTGCCGGCACCTTCCATAGAAGCAGTCAGCTTGTCATTGGCACGTATCAGGGATTTTACAATGACAGCAAAATTATCCACCGTCTTTTTTGCCTGCGCTATTTTATCGGTCATCGTCTGTACAAGTCCCGCAGTGTCTATGCTGTTTACCGCACCCTGCTGCCTGTCAAAAAATGTGCTTACAACAAGCGTGATATACTGCTCATTGATCTGTGTCTGCAGCGCGGCTACTGCGGTGTCAGTAATTTTCGTTGCCACCGCATTCTTTTTTTCATTTTCATAATAAGAAACCGTCGGACGCTTCAGCCCGTCTAAAAAACCATGGTACATGCACTCGGTAAAATCCTGTTCAAATACGACTGCCGCATAATAACTGCCGTCATAGACGCCTTTTAACGCTTCGTGTTCGGACCTGGCAGTTACCCAGCTTATGCTTTTATTTTCCTGTAAGGAATTTATGATCGTATAAGCTGCATCTGTAAAAACGCCGTCTGCATTTGTATATCCTTCATCGTTAGAAGCGACTGCGATCTGTATATTTTTCGTATTCCCATATGGGTCCCAGTTCGAATAGATGTTAAACCACGCATACAATGCCGGAAGGAGGCATAATCCTCCGGCAATGATGAGTGCAAGTGGATTTCTAAAAAGTGCTATGACATCTGTGAAAAAAATCTTTCTAATATTTTTCATACAATCTTCTTTCTATCCATTTCCGATCCATCCCCTGTTATTTGAGACAGTCTACGGCTGCCCGCTCTATTGAAAGCCCGGCTGTATAGACTTTTAAGAATTGATCAAATCCGCTGACATCTGCAGGATCTGGACTTATCATAGTACCTGCCGCGCCTGCAAACACCTTGTGATTTAAAAAATCCTCAAGCTTTTCACCTTCTGCCTTGTGCACCATATAAGCTGCCAGCAGTGCGATCCCCCACGCACCGCCTTCTCCGGCATTGTCCATTACAAATACCGGCGCGTTAATGGCTGCTGCAAGTATGCGCTGGCCGACGCCCTTTGTCTTAAATAAGCCGCCGTGTCCCAGCATTTTATCTACCTTTACGCCTTCTTCTTTCAGCATAAGGTTCAGCCCGGTTTTGAGTGCTGCCAGAGACGTCATCAAATGCACGCGCATAAAATTGGCCAGATCAAAACGGCTGTCCGGCCTGCGGACAAACAGCGGACGGCCTTCCTCAAAATCCGTTACATGCTCACCCGAAAAATAATTGTAGGCAAGCAGCCCGCCGCAGTCCGTATCGCCTTCTAACGCCTTTTGATACAGTATTTGAAACAGCTGTCTGCGGCTTAGGCTTATGCCGCAGCTGTCTGCAAACTCTCCAAATAAATCTACCCATGCATTTAGATCTGAAGTACAGTTATTGCAGTGTACCATGCCGACCAGATGCCCGTCCGGCGTCGTCACCAGATCAATCTCTGGGTATACTTTAGACAGCTCCCGCTCCATAACAACCATGCCGAATACGGAAGTGCCTGCGGATACGTTGCCGGTGCGTACGGCTATGCTGTTGGTAGCTGTCATGCCTGTTCCGGCATCGCCTTCCGGCGGGCAGACCGGAATACCTGCCGTAAGCCTGCCCGATCTGTCGAGCTTTGCGGCACCCTCGGCAGTCAGTACGCCTGCAGGCTCACCTGCCTTGAGCACTTTCGGAAGGATATCGCGCAGTTTCCATGAGAAGCCGTAATCTACTGTTTTTTGGTCAAACTGCCGGATCATATGCTCATTAAAATCCGCTGTCTGAATATCGATCGGAAACATGCCGGAGGCTTCGCCGACGCCGACAGCCTGTTCGCCTGTCAGCTGCCAGTGGATATATCCTGCCAGCGTGCTTAGAGCATGAATCCGGCTGACATGCTCCTCGCCGTTTAATATCGCCTGATAAAGATGTGCAATGCTCCATCTCTGCGGGATATGATACCCAAACAGCTCTGTCAGCTGTTCACTGGACTGTGCAGTGGTCGTATTCCTCCATGTACGAAACGGCACCAGCAGCTCGCCTGACTGATCAAATGCCATATATCCATGCATCATGGCAGAAAAGCCGATAGCTGAAAGGCTTGTGATGTGTGTGCCATAGCGCCTGCTTACATCATCGGCCATTTTGGAGTAGCAGTCATTTAGCCCTGTCCAGATTTCAGACAGGGAATACGTCCAGATACCGTCTTCGAGATGATTTTCCCAGTCATGTGCCCCGGAGGCAATCGGCTGATAATCTTCTCCGATCAAGACTGCTTTGATTCTGGTAGAACCAAATTCTATGCCGAGCACAGCCCTGCCGTCTTCAATAAATTGTTTTAAGCTGTTCATGCCGCATTTACCGAAAGCTTTTAATCCAGGTGATTAAAGAATCATGGTATACATTTGCCTCTACATCCCTGCGCATCTGGTCTGTTACAGGCCCGTTTTTCTCCATAATAGCGAGAATGGCTTCTTGAAGGCCTGCTATTTTTCCAGCATCAAATTCTTTTGAAGCCTTTCCGGCATTCTGGCTGCTGCCCTGGCCTGCTGCTGTGCTTTCTGCTGCTTTAGTGCTGGCAGAAGCGGTGTCTGCTGGCTGCTCTGCTGCTGACGGCTGAGCAGCGGCCTGCGCATTCTGTGTCTCGGTTTGACCAGCGGCCTGCGCATTTTGTGTCCCGGTTTGAGCAGCGGCCTGTGCATTCTGTGCTTCGGATTGCGCAGCATCCTGTGTTATTTGATTGTTTTGATGATCTGTACCTGCAGATTCTGGTTGTTTTTCAGCAGTTTTTTCGACGGCAGTTCCTGCCGCTTTTACGGCCTCGGATGTAACCGGCGCAACCGGAGCCGCGGCTTTTTCATTTGCATCTGTCAGAGGCAGCCAGATGTCTCCGCCGTTTGCCTTTATATTGACTACGATATTGCCGCCGTTTACAGATACTTTCTGGCCGGATAATGCACCGATATATTCAGCAGCATCGCCTGCACGCAGCGTCATGACATAATCGCTGTCGTCATTATTGACAGTGACAATTGCAGACTGTCCGTTGTAGTTTCTTGCAAATGCATACTGTCTGTTTGTTAAAAGCAGTTCCTGATATCCGCCGTATGAAAGCGCATCGGAATTCTGGCGGATTCTGCCAAGCGCCGCGATCAGCTGTGTGCATGGGTTTTTCGTTACGGCATCGGCATAGCTGTCCAGGGAAAGTGCCGGACGCAGCGAGGCATCGGAAAACCGCTCTTTTCTTCCTTCGATCCCAAACTCAGAACCATAATATATGGAAGGAACTCCCGGCAGCGTATAGAGCAGAATATGCACCGGCGTAAAATGAGCCTTGTTATTCAGCTTTGTATAAATACGCTCTACATCATGGTTGTCTACAAAATTATACAGTTTTAATCCGTCTGGACGGCTGCCGCCCATGTCATACAGTCTTTTTACAGTATGAGCTATTTCAAAATAATTGTGATCGTTATGGCCGGAATAAAGCGCTTTATGCAGCGTATAATTTGTAACGGAATGCAGTGTTCCTTCGTTGACCCAGCGTGTATAATCGCCATGGATTACTTCGCCCATCAGCCAGAATTCCGGCTTTACTTCGTTTGCTACATGACGCAGAGCCTTCATATATTCAAAGTCCAGTACATCAGCAGCATCCAGGCGGATTCCGTCAATATCAAATTCGCTGACCCAGAAGCGGATGACATCGCAGATATAATCCCTTACCGCAGGATTATGCTGGTTTAATTTTACCAGCAGGTTATATCCGCCCCAGTTTTCATAAGAAAATCCGTCGTTATATTCATTATTTCCCCAGAAATTTACATTGCAGTACCAGTCTTTGTATGGGGAGCTTTCCCTGTTTTTCTTAATATCCTGAAATGCAAAAAAATCACGTCCTGTGTGGTTGAACACTCCGTCTAAAATGACACGTATCCCCTGCTCATGGCATTTTGCCACAAAGTCCGCCAGATCCTCATTTGTCCCAAGGCGGCTGTCTAATTTTTTATAATCTGTCGTTTCGTATCCATGCCCTACCGATTCAAACAGCGGGCCGATATAAATCGCATTGCAGCCTATTTCTTTCACATGGGAAATCCATGGAACCAGTGTATTCAGCCGGTGCTGCGGCTCCCCATAAGAATTTTCCTTTGGAGCGTCTGCAAGCCCCAGTGGATAGATGTGATAAAATACTGCTTCGTCATACCATGCCATAGTAAGACCTCCTAATTAGTTTTTCTAAGTTTGGTAATATTTAGTTCATTGCCATTGGATATTAGTTTATCACGAAATGTAGGAACCTTCAATAAATTTTCGTAGGTTTTGTGTTCGCGGGTTTTCTATATGAAAGAGCTTCCTGCCTGATCGATCGTTCAAAAGAATGGCTGGCAGATTTTATGTGTATAATTCAGTTCATAATTTTTCTAACAGGATTTTATACGCATTGCACAAATATAACCCTCTATTTTGAATATATTGCACAAAAATCCGCTTCTGTTTCCCCATGTATAAAAAACTGCCAAACAATTTATGCAAAAATTAAACAGTTTGTGCATAAATAATGTACAAAGTGCAAGGGTGTGTTAACATTATGTTCAAATAAATTATTCATGGCCGTGAATAAATTAAATGAGGAGGAAATGAAATGATCGATTTTTTGGCAGGTATATTAGGACCAATCTTTACTGGCCTGGGCGTCAGTGAAGCAGATTTTCAAATGTATCTAACATCATTGAGCGGATATGTGTATTTTATTCTTGCGGCACTGATTGCAATGATCGTCGTGCTGGTGCTGGCGGTGAAGGTGAAAAAGGGGCTGAAACACATTGTCCGCTGGCAGGCTGTACTTGCATTTGTGGCAGCTATAACAATAGTTGTGAACATGATCTGCTACGGCCCGATGTACAGTAATGTATCAGGATTTTTAAATGCTTCTAAGGCAGATCTCTCAGAAGAGACGGTTGCCCAGAGTAAAGAGACCGTAAAGAAAGTCGGACAGGAAGGGCTTGTTCTCGTAAAAAATAACGGCCTGCTGCCGCTTGCTTCAGAGACAAAGGCACTTAATGTATTTGGATGGGATTCTACCAATCCGATCTTAGGCGGAACTGGTTCTGGAGCTTCAGATTCTTCAACAGCTACAGGCATTCTTCAGTCACTGCAGGATGCGGGCTATGAAACAAATAAAACTTTGACAGATATGTATACAGAATATCGCGCAGACCGTCCGGTAATCAGCATGAACGCACAGGACTGGACACTGCCGGAACCGACTGTAGATGCTTATACAGATACTATTATGGATGAGGCAAAATCATTTTCTGATACGGCAGTGATTGTGATCGGACGTTCCGGCGGAGAAAATGCTGACCTGCCTACGGATATGAATGCAGTAATCAAAGGTACATACAATATTGCAGAACAGGTAGCGAGCATTCCAAAGAACTTTACTTACATGAATTCATCTTATACAAACAATGGATCTTACGATGATTTTGAAGAAGGCGAATCTTATCTGGAACTGTCCAGGACAGAAGAAGACCTGGTAGATAAAGTTTGTTCGGAGTTTGACAAAGTCGTTGTTGTGATCAATGCAAATAACCCAATGGAATTAAGCTGGGTGGATGAATATGATCAGATCGGCGCTGTAATTCTGGCACCTGGTACTGGTATCACAGGCTTTGCCGCTCTTGGCGAGGTTATAAACGGAACTGTCAATCCATCTGGAAAAACAGTGGATACTTATGTAAAAGATTTATTCAATACGCCTTACATCAACAATATCGGCAACCATTCTTATGCAAATGTAAAAGATTTAAATGACCAGATTACTGCAGCAGACGAAGCGGCAATCGGTAATCTTTCTTTTGTAAATTATGTAGAAGGCATTTACGTAGGATATAAATTCTACGAGACCGCAGCAGATGAAGGTTTCCTCAAATATGAGGATCACATTCAGTATCCGTTTGGATATGGTTTGAGCTATACAACTTTTGATAAGTCGATTAAAAACTTTAAAGACAACGGCGATTCCATATCTTTTGATGTAGAAGTAACAAATACCGGAGACGTAGCCGGTAAAGATGTAGCAGAGATTTATTTTACACCGCCTTATAATAATGGAGGCATTGAAAAAGCTTCTGTCAACCTGATTGAATTTGGAAAGACAGATTTATTAGAGCCAGGGGCAACAGGAACCATTTCTTTTGAAATTCCAAAGGAAGATATGGCATCCTATGATTCAGAAGGCATTAAAATATCAGGCGGCGGCTATATATTAGAAGCCGGCGAGTATACGATTTCGCTGCGTTCGGATTCCCATACCGTTGTTGCAGAGGAAACGTTTAAGGTCGATGATGATATTGATTACAGTGCAAATAAACGTGAAAGTGATTTTGTAACGGCTACAAACCAGTTTGAAGATTATGCACGTGGAGATTTCGAACAGCTTTCCAGAAAAGATTCGTTTGCAAACTATGAAAAAGCATGTGCAGCTCCGACAGATAAACAGTATGAAATGTCTGATGAGGTACGTGCAGGTGTAGAAGAATACGTATTCTGCAGCTATGACGGCACAAAATACAACAATGACTCTGACGAGATGCCGACTATGGGAGCAGATAACGGTGTCGAGCTGTATGATATGGTAGGACTTGATTACAATGATGAGAAGTGGGACAGCCTGCTTGACCAGTTAAGCTTTGAAGAAATGACTACTCTGATTAATGTCGGCGGATGGCAGACGGCAGCAGTAGATTCGGTAGGCAAGATCGCAACATCAGACTGTGACGGCCCTGCCGGACTGAACAACTTTATCACTGGTGCCGTAGGCTCTGCATATCCGTCAGAAGTGCTTATGGCTCAGACTTGGAATAAACAGCTTGCATATGAAATCGGCCAGTCCATGGGACAGGAATATGCAGATGCGAATAACTACGGCTGGTACGGCCCTGCTATGAACACACACCGTTCCGCTTTTGCAGGACGTAACTTTGAATATTATTCAGAAGACGGCGTACTAGGCGGCCATTTAGCTGCAAATCAGGTAAACGGCGCTGCTGAAAAAGGTGTTTATGCATATATTAAACACTTTGCATTAAATGATCAGGAGATTAACCGTATCTCTGTACTCCTTACATTTTCTTCCGAGCAGGCAATCCGTGAGATTTACTTAAAGCCGTTTGAAATTGCGGTAAAAGATTTTACCGGCACATGCCGTGCGGTTATGTCATCTTTTAACTGGATTGGAACGATTCCTAGCTGTGCAAACAGCCACCTGCTGAATAATGTGCTGCGTGATGAATGGGGATTTGTCGGACTCGTTGAGTCGGATTACAATGGTTCTTACGGCTACATGGTTACTGACAGCAGCATCCGTAACGGTAATGACCTTATGCTCGGCTACGGCAGGGCACAGTCAAATGTCCTCGCTGATCAGAGCGCAACCGCAGTAAAGGCAATGCGCCAGGCAAGCAAAAATATTCTTTATACGGTTGCAAACAGCGGATACTATGCAGATGGAAATCCTGTAGGCGGCATGACGAACATGACAAAGATTTTTGTCACCGTAGATGTAATTGTAGCACTGCTTATTATTGCGATTGAAGCAATCTTAATCATCAGATATTTGAAAAAGAAAAAGAATGCTTAATAAAGCAGTGGAACTTAATTATATGACAATTAAATAAAACAATCAAAATGTAACAGTTCAGCCGCCGGTTGGGCTGTTACATTTCTAAAATACAAACATACTCAGATATACTTTCGACAGGCAATGTCACTCAAGCCATTATATAAAAAAGGAGAATCAGTTTTGGATAAAAAAGAGATTAAAAAAATTGTAGAAAAAATGTCCCTGCCTGAGAAATGCTATATGCTGTCTGGAAAAGATTTCTGGCAGACACGATCTGTAGAGCGTGTGGGCATTCCGAATGTCACATTATCTGACGGGCCTCACGGTGTCCGTAAACAGGAAGGTGCCAGTGACCAGTTAGGATTAAATAAAAGTGTACCTGCAACCTGCTATCCGACAGCAGCAACAATTGCGAACAGCTGGGATACTGCATTAGGTGAAGAAATTGGCGCTCATCTGGGCGCAGAAGCTGCCTCTCAGGATGTATGTGTTCTGCTCGGCCCAGGCTTAAATATCAAAAGAAGCCCGCTGTGCGGCAGAAACTTTGAATATTTCAGTGAAGACCCTTATCTGGCAGGCAAAATGGCAGCCGGATATGTACGGGGTATCCAGTCCAAAGGTGTCAGTGCATGCCCGAAGCATTTTGCAGCCAACTCTCAGGAACTCAGGCGTATGGCAAGCGATTCAGTTATGGATGAACGTACACTGCGCGAAATTTATCTGACCGGATTTGAAATCGCAGTACGAGAAGCTTCTCCAAAATCGATCATGTCCTCCTACAACCGTATCAATGGTGTATATGCAAATGAAAATCATCATCTGCTGCAGGAGATCCTGCGGGACGAATGGGGATTTGACGGCTTTGTCGTATCCGACTGGGGCGCTTCGAATGACCATGTACAGGGCGTTGCAGCAGGCTCACATCTGGAAATGCCTACAACGGGCGGCGATTCTGACGAAGAATTGATTCAGGCTGTGCAGGATGGAAAGATCTCGGAAAAAATGATAGACCAGCGCGTGGAAGAGCTGCTGTATGCAATACTTCCGGCACGTAAAGCGGTCGATCAGGCAAAAGGGAAACCGTTTGATACAAAAGCACATCATAAGATGGCGAGAAAAGCAGCCGAGCAGAGTATTGTGCTGCTGAAAAATGATAATTCCATACTCCCGTTAAAGGAAGGCACAAAAGTCGCAGTCATCGGTGATTTTGCCAAAACGCCTCGCTATCAGGGTGCAGGTTCTTCAGTGGTAAATCCGACCCGGCTGGAATCCACGCTGGAGGTAATCGAGAGCTATCCGGTTCAGATGGCCGGATTTGCAGCAGGCTATCATCGAACAGGCCCTGCAGATGCGGCATTGGAATCCGAAGCAGTGGCACTGGCTAAAAATGCAGATGTCGTATTATTGTATATCGGGCTTGATGAAATATCCGAATCAGAAGGCTTAGACCGTGCAAACATGAAAATGCCGGCAAGCCAGATCCAGCTGTTGGAAAAAATTGCCAAAGTTAATCCGCATGTGGTTGCGGTTATGTCTGCTGGTTCTTCTGTAGAAATGCCTTGGATCAATCACTGTGAAGCGGTCATACATGGTTATCTAAGCGGGCAGGCAGGTGCTTCTGCCATGCTCAATGCGATTACCGGCAAGGTCAATCCTTCCGGCAAGCTCAATGAGACATACCCGCTCAGGTATGAAGACGTACCGTCTGCCCCGTATTTCCCTTCCAAAGAGCGGAATGCAGAATACAGGGAGGGACTGTATGTCGGATACCGTTATTTTGAAACAGTTCAAAAACAGGTACTGTTTCCGTTTGGATTCGGACTTTCTTATACTACATTTGCATACAGTGATCTGAAAGCAGATGATAAAAAAGCTGTTTTTACAATTAAAAATACCGGTTCCAGAAGCGGTGCCGAAGTCGCGCAGCTTTATATCAGTGCAAAAAAAGGAAGTGTATACCGTCCGGCAAAAGAATTAAAAGGCTTTGCGAAAGTATTTTTAGAGGCCGGAGAATCAAAAGAAGTCACAATTTCACTGGATGATATGGCTTTCCGGTATTTTAATGCGAAAACAAATAAATATGAAATAGACGGCGGAGAATATGAAATCCAGATCGGGGCCAGCTGTGCAGATATCAAGCTGACACAGACGGTTGCCGTAACCGGCACAAATGCTGCGGTTCCTGCGGACCTGTCAAAACTGCCGTCCTACGCCTCCGGTAATATCCTGCATGTATCTGATGAGGAGTTTAAAGAGCTGTTAGGACATGAAATACCAAATGGACACTGGAGCGGCAGTCTGGACATCAACGATGCGATCTGCCAGATGTATTATGCAAAAGGCGCTGTCTGCCGGCTTGTATATAAGATCTTAACAAATATGCTGAACAAGAGCATTAAACAGGGCAAGCCTGATCTGAATATAATGTTTATCTACAATATGCCGTTTAGAGGCATAGGAAAAATGGCAGGCGGCATGTGCAGCCAGTATATGGTAGAAGGAATTGTAAAAGCTGCAAACGGACATTTCTTCTCAGGACTGGGGCAGATTATATCAGGCTTTTTCAAGCAGCGCAAAGTCATGAAAAAAGCAAATAATATGAAATAAGCAAATAAATGAAGCAGGAGGAATTAGTTTATGAATGCAATTAAGGAATGGTGGGGGCCGAAATGGCAGGGCTTTGAAGATAAACACCCCGAGCTTGCAAAATGGGTGTATCAGATCTTTTACTTCTTCGTATTCAGCATGGGCGTTACGATTGTGCAGTATTTATTCTTTACGTTTATGCCGGGAATCTTAGGTATAGGGCTGGCAGGAACCGAATTCATGTGGCCGCAGCTCGAGTTAAAGCTGTTTGGAGTAGAATTTACATGGAGCCTGCTTGGCTATAACGTACTGCGCGATGCCTCAGGCGCGGTTATGATCGGCGGCGGACTTGGTTATTTTATCAGCTATGAAACAGGATCTTTTGTAGCGCAGTGCATTAACTTCCCGCTCCAGAGAAATATCACTTTTAAGAGCCATGGCAATCCGGTCTATCAGGCAATGTGGTATTTTATTGCGTGGGTACTGATTTCCCTGATCTGTAACGGATTTAATAATCTGTGGATGCCGATCGCTTCTGCTTATGTAGCTCCGGCTGTATACAATATTCTGGTGACATTTATTACCGGCGGCGTATCCATGATCATCTTTTTCTTTGTATTTAAGATCATATTCCCGGAAGGCGAAGCAAAATAAACGCCGGATGGCAGAAATAACAAAACAATATTATTAAAGGAGGAAACGAAAATGGTAACAAACGTGAAAAAACGGGCCGGCATATTTGCATTATCCTGTGCACTGCTGATTACAGCGGCAGCCTGCGTCAAATCGACGGCAGCTTCAAAAGCCACAATTAAGCTGAACAAAAAAACGCTGACGATGGAAGCAGGAACCAAAAAAACGCTGAAAGTAAAAACAACGAACATCAGCAAGATCGTATCCACAAAATGGAGTACAGATCATGCTGATATAGCAGGTGTTTCCAGCAAAGGTGTTGTAACAGCAAATGCCGAAGGCGGCGCAACGATTAAATGCGTAGTAAAATATAAGAAAAATGCTGCGTCAAAGAATAAGAAAAAATCACTGGAATGTAAGGTGACAGTACTTCCGAAATCCGGCGGATCTGATGAGAATAAGACTGATGAGAATAATACGGATGAGACAAAATCCACCAAGGTAAACGGCACCTATCAGATACATATCCAGGGTGATGACTGGGGCTGCGGCGTAGACAAAGCGATTCTTTCCCTGGATCAGCCGGTAGACAGCGTTTCGGCAAAAGACTTTACGGTACAGGAAACAAAGCAGACCACTGACTGGACTACTTTTGCAACGAAAGAAGATACGCTGGACCGTAAAGTGACAGATGCATATTTATGTGACGCAGAAGGCAGGCGTGCAGAGGAGCCTTCTAAATATATAGCGGTTGAATTATACATCAGCCCAAATGACGGATCTCCATTCTTATATGATGTAGTAGGAAACACAAATACATGGTCTGATCCTTATTATCTGACAATCAAGCTCGCAGATGGTGCAGCACTTACATCTGCAGGCAAAACGGTATCTGCACTGACTATCAATACAGTACCTACGGCAAAGGCTACAAGTGCAGATGACTTTACGATTGATTCATTTAAGGCAACAGATGGAACCAATTATAATTATGCATTCTATAAACCGGCTCAGGATACAAAAACACTTGTTGTATGGCTGCACGGCCTTGGAGAAGGCGGTACAGAAAAGACAGATCCGTCTGTAGTGCTGCTTGGCGCAGAAGCTGCCCAGCTGTCAGGCGAAAAGTTCCAGAGCATGATGAACGGCGCATACGTACTTGCTCCGCAGTGCCCGACCTACTGGATGGACAACGACGGCAAAAAAGGCAACTATAAAGACGGCAGCATTCAGGCGGACGGTACATCTTACTATACAGAATCACTGCATGAGCTGATTGCAGATACTGTAAAGAAGACAGGTGCTGAAAAAGTACTGATCTCCGGCTGCTCCAACGGCGGATATATGTCACTCGTTCTGGCATTAAAGTATAAGGATGAATATGACGGATATGTATTGATCTGCGAAGCACTTGCTGATTCACAAATTACAGATCAGCAGTTAAAAGGCATCAAAGACCTGCCGTTATACTTTATCTACTCAAACGATGACCCGGTCGTAGACCCGAAAACCTGCGAACAGCCGACCATCGAAAGATTAAAGAAATTAGGCGCGACAAACCTTCATGTGGCTACGACAGATCAGGTCTTAGACACGACTGGAAGATTTAAGAAAGAAGACGGCAGCACATATGCTTATATGGGACACTGGTCCTGGATTTATTTCTTCAATAATGAATCTGTCTGCGATGATCATAAGGAAGGCGCTTGGCAGTGGATGGCTGATCTTGTAAAGAAATAAAATCGTTTTTAAATAAATAGGATTTTGATTTCAGACAGTATTCCAAATCATATTATAAGATGACTGATGACGGCAGCAGCTGCATCAGTCATCTTTATGTATGACGATAGAAAGTCCGCGCAGCGAGCTTTCTATCGTATATGACAATAGAAAGTCCGTGCAGCGAGCTTTCTATCGTATATGACAAAAGAAAGTCCGCGCAGCGGTACTTAACACAATATTGCAATTCCGCTATGATATGGCACAAACATATGGTAAAATAGAAGATAAAATATAAAAGCAGGATAATTTAACATAAGCTGTCAGGCAGTACCTCACCGAATCTGTGTGTGTGAATTCGTTGGAATAATGGAGAATAAAATATAATTTAATAAAAATGAAAGCAAGCTGCAAAAACATGAATACGAAGAAGCGTCAAGGAGGAACAAAATGATTTACAAACAATTTCAAGGGCTTAAATTATCTGCCTTAGGACTGGGCGCAATGCGTCTTCCGCTCAACAGCAAAAATGATACCGATATCGACGAAGAAAAAACGGCTGAAATGACGGCATATGCAATGGAACACGGCATTAATTATTATGATACTGCCTGGGGATACCATGGAGGTAATTCTGAGACCGTTCTGGGCCGCATATTAAGCAGATATCCGCGTGACAGCTACTATCTGGCTACAAAGTTTCCGGGATACGACCTTTCCAATATGGATAAGGTCGAAGCTATATTCGAAGAACAGCTTAAAAAATGCGGGGTAGAATATTTTGAATTTTGTGTTTTACATGGAATAACTTGATATAGTTCAAAAAAGTGATATAATTTGCAATATAGCGTATGGATTGAAACGCTTATTGCAAATTGTTTATTTAAATAGGAGTTATGAAGAGTGCATACAGTAAGCGGAACATTTTATAAAAGTTTTGATGTAGAGCGAAATCGAAGATATTGGACCTTTTTGCCGACTGAATTAAATTTGTTAAATATCAGAATTGATCAGGATA